>CAZRID010000045.1:0-14086 GCA_964600055.1 uncultured Acidimicrobiaceae bacterium | reverse complement strand
CCAGCAGGTACTGGGCCCGGTTGGTGTCCTGGTACTCGTCGACGAGTACGTAGCGGAACCGCTCCTGATAGCTGGCCAACACTTCAGGAAAGGCCCCGAACAGCTCCACGGTGACCATCAGCAGGTCATCGAAGTCCATGGCCGAGGCGGCGAGGAGACGCTGCTGATAGAGGCGGTAGATGTCTGCGACCTGTTCGTGGAAGAAACCATCGCCCTGATCCGCGAACGACTCGAAGTCGACCAATTCGTTCTTCGCCTTCGAGATCACCGCCTTCATCGCCTTCGGGGGGAACCGCTTGGGGTCGAGATCGAGATCCTTGATGACGATGTTGAGCAGACGCAGCGAGTCGGCGTCGTCGTAGATCGAGAACCCGGAGCGATACCCGAGCCTGGACGCCTCCCTGCGCAGGATCCGGACACACGCCGAGTGGAAGGTGGAGACCCACATCGAGCGGACCGCCCCCCCGACCAGGGCCCCGACCCGGGTCCTCATCTCATTCGCCGCTTTGTTGGTGAAGGTGATGGCCAGCACCGATTGCGGTGACACGCGGAGGTCACGCAGCAGATGGGCTATGCGGTAGGTGAGAACGCGGGTCTTTCCCGATCCTGCGCCCGCGACCACCAGGACCGGGCCTTCAGTGGCTGCAACCGCCTCGCGCTGTGTGGGGTTGAGGTCGGCGAACAGCGGGGAGTCGGCCGGAACGTCGTCAAAAAACCACTCAGGCTGCATCAGGGCAGCATGGTACCGGTCTCCGAGGACCGAAATCACAAACGTGTGATCAGTTGTTGATGGTGATCTCGTCGTCGAGCTCTACCGCGGCCGTGGCGTCGAGATCGATCACTTCGGGCAGCTCGTCCTCGCCGACAACAGCTCTGCGACGAAGCGGGAGCGAGTAACAGAAGCGGGCCCCGGTGGGGAATCTCCGTTCGTACCAGACCTCGCCTCCCATGGCCCGGGCCAGTCTTCGGGCAATAGGCAAACCGAGACCTATGCCGGTCGCCTCGCGGGTATCTCCCTTGGAGAGCTGTTCGAAGTTCTCAAACATGCGCTGGGTCTCCTCGTCGGGGACACCGGGACCGTTGTCGGAGATGACGATCAGGTACTGGTCCCCCATGACAAAGCCCTCGACCATGATCTGGTCGCCGCCGTACTTGCGTGCGTTCTCCATCAGGTTGCGGATCACCTGCTGGACCCGGCGTCGGTCGGCCCTGACTCTCACCCCATCGGGCAGGGAGACCAGTGAGCTCTTCTTCCCACCGTTGGGGAAGACCATCTTGGCCACATCCTCGATGAGGTCTCCGAGGTCGAACAACTCAGGATGGAAGCGAAGACGGTCGGCCTCGAGACGGGGGATGACCAACACGTCCTCGACCAGGTCTCCGAGGTAGACCGATTGACGGTTGATTATCCCCAGGAACTCGTCTACTTCCGCTTCGGGAAGGTCCTTCCAGGAATCGACGAGGGTGTCGGCGAACCCTGCGATCGAGGTGAGTGGCGTCCTCAGCTCATGGCTGACCATTGCCACGAAGTCGTCCTTGATGTGATGGGCCTCTTCGGACAGACGCATCACCTCGCGCTCGCGCTGGCGTCCGTGTCGGGTGATGGCAAGGGCCCAGACCACACCGACAACACCCACCAACGCCAGCCCAACGGACAGCCAGCTCAACGAATCCGGCAACTCAGGCATGACTCAGGTATATCGGAAGATACCGAAACTTGCTGAAGAAATGGCGAACCGCCGATCTCAGCCGGCGTCCGCACCCTCTTCCATGCCCATCAGACGACGGAGGGTGCTGGTCAGGACCCCCTGGCGGAGGTCGAACTTGTCGAGGTAGGCGTCCACGCCTACCTCCCAGGCCGCCTGCTTCTCCTCCTGGGTGGCCACACCCGAGACCATCACGATCGGGACCCTGACATCAGAGGCTCGCATGGTGCGCACCAGCTCGACCCCATTGGATCTCGGCATCGAGTAGTCGATGACCATGGCTTCGAACCCGTCGTCGGCCATCGCCAACATCGCCTCGCGGGCGCCGGCGGCCACCTCGACCTCGAACCCGGCACCGTTCAGCGTCGCCGACAAGAGCTGACGAACCCCGGCCGAGTCGTCCACAACCAAGATGCGAGGGCGGTGACCGGCGAGACGGGGTCGCCTCCGGGCAAGAACGCCCAGGAAATTGGGGTCGAGGACCACGAGAACCTGCCCGCCGCCGAGCAGAGCCGCCCCGGTGACATGACTGGATCCCTCGAGGATCGGGCCCAGGTTCTTGACGGCGACACGCCGGCGATCGATGAGCTCGCTCACGGTGACAGCGATCAGCCCGGATCTGGTGTTTATCACGAGAAGCTCGGACTCGTCACCGATGTCGGTGATGCCAATGGCCTTGGACAGGGACACACATGGGATCTCCCGGCTCTGGAAGCTGACCTCCCGGCCGCTGTCGGTAGCACTGATCTCGGCACGGGACAGCGGCATGGCGGCCTCGATCGAGGCCTCGGGAAGGCCCCAGAACTGATCGCCGGTTGCCACGACCACCACGTTTTGGAGCACCATCGACATGGGCAGCGTCATCGTGACCGTTGTGCCCTTGCCCCTAGGGGACTCGACATGGACGACACCGTTGACCTTCTCCAGGATGTCGCGGACAGCGGCCAGACCGTCACCGGCGCCGGAGAAGTCGGTCACTTCGCCGGCTGTCGTGAATCCGGGATGGAACAGCAGGGGACTCAGGTCGGAGAGCACGAAGGGGATGGTCTGCTCGTTTGCGACATCGGCCACCCTGTCCCAGTCGATTCCCACACCATCGTCAGACACCGAGACTTCGACCCTCTCGTCGACGACCTCGGCTCCGACACGGATGGTCCCCGTGGCCGGCTTGCCGGCGGCAATCCTCTCGGCCGGAGGCTCGATCCCGTGATCGACGGCATTCACCAAAAGATGTCTGAGCGGCTCCCGAAGCAGGTCGACGATCTGCCGGTCGAGTTGGACCTCGTCACCGGACAGCTCGAAGCGGACGTCCTTGCCCATCCTCCGGCCCAGGTAACGGACGAATTGGGGGAAGGTGGCTGTCGCCTCCCGGAACGAGATGTTGGCCAGGGAAACCGCTTGGTCCTGGATGTCGGCGATCGAGCTCGAAAGTCGCTCGAGCTGATGACGCCACGACTTTCGGAACAGCGACGGATCCGATCCTTCGATCGAGACGAGCGAGAGGTCGGCCAGGGCTTCGGAGTCGAGCGCGACCTCGACGATCCGATTGATCAGCCGGTAGAGATCCCCGGTGTCGACCCGGGTGTTGCCACCGAGCAGGGAGTCCGAGACCGACGAGAGCAGACCTCCGAGATTGCCAGGGTCCGGTCGGCGCAAGGGCACGACTTCGGCCGGAGGCGAGGTGTCGACGTCATCGTCCTCCCTGGCGTCGAGCTTGCCCATGAACTCCGAGAGCACGTCGGCATCACCAGAAGTGAACGAAGGCAGAAGACGGCCGGCGCTGGCTTCCATGGCCACAACGACATCGCGTGGCGGGGAGTAGCCCTCCGACACCAGTTTCCAGAGATGCTCGAGTCGGATGGCGATCTCCCTGATCTGGTCGTAGCCGAGCAGGCCAGCCGAGCCCTTGATGGTATGGGCATCCCTGATCAGGTCCTGGACCTGGGTCTCATCCAGAGTGTGGTCCTGCAGCGAGCGGGCACCCGCGACCAGATGGCCGGATCGCTCTTCCAGCTCGTCTCCAAAAATGCGCGTCAGTTCTGGTGTGTTGAGGTCCAACTCTGAAGTTCCCTAGCCAATTGGGTTTTTATCGGCAGGGCACCCCGGGGTCTGAATGAACCTCTACTTGTACCGGCCGACTTTGCCCTCGACCCGGCCTCACCTTTCCACGAGCAGGCGCGATACCGACGGAACAGTCTCGGGCAAACAGACGCCGGTCGGCCGGGGCTGCCGCCTCGATGTCGGCCAGCAAAGACTTCCGGCCTATTCCCACTCGATCGTGGCCGGAGGCTTGCTCGAGATGTCATAGGCCACCCTGTTGATACCGGGAACTTCGTTGATCACGCGGCTCGATATTCGCTCCAGGATCTCATAGGGAAGACGGGCCCAATCGGCGGTCATGGCATCCTCCGAAGTGACCGCCCGCACCACCAACGGGTAGGCATACGTGCGGAGATCGCCCTGCACACCAACGGTCTTCACCGCTGGGAGCACAGCGAAGGCCTGCCAGATATCCCGATAGAGACCGGCCCGCCTGATCTCCTCGGTCACGATCAGGTCTGCCGCACGAAGTAGCTCGAGTCGCTCCCGTGTCACCTCACCGATCACCCTGACCGCCAAGCCGGGACCGGGGAAGGGTTGGCGCCATACGATCTCCTCGGGCAGGCCCAATTCCTCGCCGATGGCCCTGACCTCGTCCTTGAACAGATCACGTAGGGGCTCGACCAGCTCGAACTTCATGTCGTCGGGCAGGCCGCCCACGTTGTGGTGTGTCTTGATCGTGGCGGCGGTTGCCGAGCCGGATTCGATGACATCCGGGTACAGGGTTCCCTGCACGAGGTAGCGGGCATCGCCCACCGAGCTCGCCGCCTCCTCGAAGACACGGATGAAGGTCTCACCGATGATCTTTCGCTTCTGCTCGGGATCGGTGACACCGGCCAGAAGCTCGAGAAAGCGGTCCTCGGCCTTGACGTGGATGAAGTCGACCTCGAAGTTCGCCCTGAAGGTCTCCTCCACCTGTTCCGCTTCACCCGCCCGCAACAGACCGTGGTCGACAAAGATGCAGGTGAGTTGGTCCCCCACCGCCTCATTGACCAGGGCCGCCGCCACCGCGGAGTCCACGCCACCGGACAGGCCACAGACAACTCTTCCCTCGCCCACCTGATCCCTGATCGCCTCGACCTGGGACTCGATGATCGAGTGTGAGGTCCAGCCGGGAACGGCGCCACAAACGTCGTAGAGGAAGCGCTTGAGGATCTCGCTGCCACGGGGGGTATGCGCCACCTCGGGGTGGAACTGGACCCCGTAGAGAGCGCGGTCCCGATCCTCCATCGCCGCGACCAGAGCCCCATCTGTGGTGGCAACGGTGGCGAAGCCGTCCGGCGGGGCGGTCACCTGGTCGCGATGCGACATCCAGACCTGCTGCTCGGCCGGCAACTCCTTGAGGAGAATCGAGTCACCGGTCAGATGAAGCGTGGTGTTGCCGTACTCGGCGTTCCCGCTGTTGGCCACGGTGCCGCCGGCGAGATCGGCCAAGAGCTGGTGGCCGTAGCAGATGCCTAGCACGGGGATTCCCAGCTCGAGGACCGCCGGATCCATCCGGTATGCGTCTTCGGCATACACCGAGGCAGGGCCACCGGAGAGGATCAGGCCAATTGGGTTGCGACCTCTGATCTCGTCGGGAGTGATCGCCCTCGACACGATCTCGGAGTGGACGTGCGCCTCACGCACCCGACGGGCGATCAACTGGGCGTATTGAGCCCCAAAGTCCAGAACGAGAACCGAAGGTTCTCGTTCGTTATACGTCATACGTCATACGTCATGCGCACGTAGAACGTAAAACGTAAAACGTAAAACGTAAAACGGGCTTCATCCCATCCCGACGCGTTGACTTCTCTGTAACGACTTGCCTTCGGTTTGGAGGGAGGGGGCGATCATCACCTCGGCCTTCTGGAACTCCTTGACGTCGGAATAGCCGGTGGTGGCCATCGACATCTGGAGGGCACCAAAGAGATTGAGCTTTCCGTCGTTCTCATGAGCCGGGCCGACGAGGATCTCCTCGAGGGTGCCCCTGTCGCCGACTTCGACCCTGGCCCCTCTGGGAAGAGTGGGATGAAATGTCGCCATCCCCCAGTGGAAGCCACGTCCTGGCGCCTCGGATGCAGAAGCCAGCGGAGAGCCGATCATCACGGCATCGGCGCCACAGGCGATCGCCTTGGCGACGTCGCCACCGGTTCGCATCCCACCGTCAGCGATTACATGGACGTAGCGGCCTGTCTCATCCAGATAACGGATTCGGGCGCCGGCCGCATCTGCGATTGCGGTTGCCTGGGGCACGCCGACCCCGAGCACGCCTCTCGTGGTGCAGGCCGCACCAGGACCGACGCCGACGAGAATGCCCACCGCCCCGGTACGCATCAGATGCAGGGCGGTCGAGTAGCTGGCACACCCGCCGACGATCACCGGGATCTCGCAGTTGGCGATGTACTCCTTGAGATTCAGCGGCTCCTCGCGACTGGAAACGTGCTCAGCGGAGACCACCGTGCCCTGGATCACCAGCACATCTAGACCCGCATCCAGGGCGTGCGAAGCCCAACTCTGAACCCGCTGCGGGGTGAGGCTGCCCGCGGTCACGATGCCCTGGGCCTTGATCTCGGTCACTCTCTGACCGATGAGGTCGGGCTTCACCGGCTCCAAGTAGATCTCCTGCATGCGCAGGGTTGCCTTCTCCGCCGAGAGATCGGCTACTTCCTCGAAGTAGGGCTCGGGATCCTCATACCGGGTCCAGAGACCCTCGAGGTTGAGAACTGCCAGACCACCGAGCTCGCCGATCTTGATGGCAGTCGCCGGGCTGATAGCTGAGTCCATGGCCGAGCCCATCATCGGGAGGTCGAATTTGAATGCGTCCAGCTGCCAGGAGATATCGACGTCGTCGGGGTCACGTGTTCGTCTCGAAGGGACGATGGCTATGTCGTCGAAGCCATATGCCTGACGGCCCGATTTCCCGATTCCGATGTCGATTTCCACTTCCGATCAACCTCCGAGGACGCTTGATCCAGCGTAACAGTGGATCGCCCCCGCCCATCAGTAGGCTGCCGCTAGTGCCCAGGCCATGGTCGCTGCTCGACTTCCTCCTCGTCATTCTCGGTGGGTTTCTCGGCGCCGCAGTCTTCGTTGGGGTGAGTGCGGTTCTCGGCGACGACGAGCTCTTCCTGGTTCTCGCCCTCGGCGGCCAGTACCTGGGTCATCTTTTGGTCCTCTGGGTCATCTACAGACGCAAGGGCAACCCGGACCTCGGGTTCGCCGTCGAGAGCAGGGACGTTTTCTACCTGGGTCTGGGGCTTCTGCTCCAGCTGGGGCTCGCCGTCCTGTTCCTCCCTCTCAGCTCGTTGCTCTTCCCCGATGGTGACTCTGCCCAGCAGGTCGGCACCGCTATGTCAGGGTTGGAAACGACCGCGGCAAGGGTGGCGGCGATGGTCACCGCCGTGGTGCTCGCGCCGGTCACGGAGGAGCTGACATTTCGGGGCGTGTTGCTCAAGACCCAGGAGAAGCGGAGCCCACGCGTGATCATGGTCGTGACCGCCCTCGTCTTCTCGGTCTTCCACCTGCTCGGACTGGATCCGAGTCGCATGCTCCAGGCAGCTGCGGTGGTGTTGCCCCAACTCTTCATCGTGGGGCTGATCCTGGCCTGGGTGACACTGCGCACCAAGAGACTTGGTCCGGCGATCTTCATCCACTCGGGTTTCAACCTGCTGGCGGCGGTCGTGTTGCTGTTGCCGCCCGAGCTCCTCGAGTCGGTCGGCCAGTAGGAGGCCTAGCCGATCCCGACCTTCTCGCGGACCGTACGCATCGAGTCTTCGGCGCGATCGCGTGCGGTCGCAGCACCCCGGGCCATGGTCTTCTCGACTTCGGCATCATCGAGGGCCTGGTAGGCGGCACGCACCGGTGCCAACCCCTCGGCTATGGCCTCCGCAGCCCCGATCTTGAAGCTGCCGTAGCCGACTGAGCCGTACTCGGCCACCAGGTCGGGGATGGGCCGGTCGGCGAAGACACTGAACAACTCGAGCAAATTGGAGACCCCGGGTTTGGCCTCCCAGTCGTAGAGCACTTCGGTTCCTGTGTCGGTCACCGCCGACTTGACCTTCTTCAGGATGTCGTCGGGTGTGTCCTTGAGGAGGATGTGTGACTTTGGGCTCGGGTCGGACTTCGACATCTTCGATGTCGGATTTGTCAACGACATGACCCGGGCCCCGATCTTTGGCGTGATCGTTTCGGGCAGTGGGAACTCATCGCCAAAGCGTGCGTTGAAGCGCTGGGCCAGGTCCCTGGTCAACTCGAGATGCTGGGCCTGGTCGTCCCCGACGGGCACGGCATGCACCTTGTGGACCAGGATGTCGGCCGCCTGCAGCACCGGGTAGGCGAAGATGCCGAGGGTCTGCCGGGCCCGATCGGCCTTCTCCTTGAATTGGGTCATTCTCTCCAACTGGCCGAGACCGGTCATGGTCCCGAGGATCCAGGACAACTCGACGTGTTGGGGGACTTCGGACTGGTAATAGAGAAGTGACCGTTCCGGGTCGATTCCCACGGCGAGGAGCATTTTTGCCGATTCCAACCGTCCGGCACGCAGGTCCGCCGCCTCGTAGGGAATGGTCATGGCGTGCAGATCGACCACGCAGTAGATCGTCTCGTATTGGTCCTGCAGCGCCACCCAGTTCCTCAGGGCCCCCACGTAACTGCCCACATGGAAATCGCCGGTGGGCTGGATGCCTGAGAAGATTCTCTTTCGTTCCATTGAAGTGGATTCTCGCCCTTCTCACGCGCCTGTGCAACGGACCACCGTGGCGGTGGGTTTCTGCACACGACCAGCTACTGGAATCAGCCGGCCGGGGCGCCGGTCGGGTCTCCAGCCGTCTCCGGTGCCAGGTACTCGTCGAGCATTTCGGCGATGTCGACCTGGGCGACCAAAACCGCCGCCCCGGTTGCTGTTGTCGAATCTGAGACCGGGATGTCCAGCTCGTCGATGTTCCCCCGGTTCAGTCCCCGCAGTGTCCAGGCGAGGTCGACCGCGTCGATGAGGCTCAGTTCCGAGTCGACGGTCACATAGGGGGCGATCACGTTGGCAACGTCGGCCACATCCTTTGGGCTCCCGAAATCCGACATCTGGCTCATCATGGATAGGAAGAAGGCCCTTTGCCGCTCGTTCCTGGTGAGATCGTTCACCCCTGGCATCGTTCGCCAACCGCTGTCCGTCAGCTCCTGGGTGCTTCGGGAACGAAGCCAGGCGAGGGTCTGCGCTCCGGTGGCGTGGGTGCACCCTGCCGGAAGCTCGAGATCGGCCTTCTGATCCCGAACGGCCCGCGGAATGCAGATCTCGTATCCTCCGATTGCGTCGACGGCTTCCTGGAACCCTGCCAGATCGACAAGGGCGAAGTGGTCGATGGTCTGCCCGATGACCGACTCCACGGTCAAGAGGAGTGCGGTCGGCCCGTTCATGGTGGCCCCGCACCCCTCGAGGGAATCGTTCAGCTTATGTTCCCGGTCCGAGCTGCACACGTCGTCGACAAGCAGATCTCTCGGTAGGGAAAGCAGGGCCGCACGTGACCCGTCACCAGGCCGGATCAGCACCATCACGACATCAGCTCTCTGACCATCGAACTCACCAAAGCCGTTGGTGCTCTCCAGATCGTCCCTTTCGTCGGATCCCGCCATGAGAAGGACGTCGAGCCCATCCCCATCCGTCTGGACGGCAACCGGTCCGTCGTCCGAGGGGCCGCCTTGGTCCTGTTCCTGCTCATTCGGCTCGCCGGAGGGGGGGAGAGCGGTGCGGTCGATGCTGACCCTGGTGACGTCTCCCCATGTGGACAACGCAAAAGTCGCCCCAATTACGAGGAGCACAGTCACGGCAGAGACGCCGACGATCAACAGTCGTTTTTTCACAGATCCGCCCTATGGATACCCCGGAGACACAGATTCTACGACAGTCGGTGACAACAAGATTCGGGAGGAGCGACCAGGCATATGGCGATCACGTTGAAGAGGGCAACACTTAAAAGGCAAGCACCCCACCGGCGTCGGGAACCCCGGCCCTATGCCGAAGTGGTTGACTTGGAAGCTATCAGAATCTCCTGCGGGTCGTCGGTCGTGCTCAGGGGCAGGCTCAGCTCGAACCGAGATTTGTCAGAAGACCCGACATAGCGGAGCGTCCCGCCCATCATCTCCGCGAGCTGACGTGAGACGGCAAGCCCGATGCCGACCGATCCCGGCTGGGTGGGCGACTGTTGACTTCGGTAGTAGCGCTCGAAGATCAACTCGGTCTCCGCCGGCTTCACTCCCTGTCCGTCGTCGGCGACCAGGATCTGGGCAAGGCCACCCTCGGACGCCTGGACCATGATCGCGATCCGATCTCCCCCGTAGCGGATGGCATTGGTGAGAAGGTTGCGGATGATCTGGCGGCATCGAAGTGGGTCGGCCCAAGCAAGGACGTTGGACCCTGCCACCGCCATGACCTTGCGTGTCGGATGTGAGTCGGTGATTCCCCGCACCACGCTGTTCACTTCATCCCTCAAATCGATACGCCCGGGCTTTATCGATAGGGTCCCAAATTCTGCCCTCGACGCCACAAGCAGATCCTCGACCAGCTCGGCGAGCTCACGGCTCTGCACTGCGATGATGCCGTTGAGCTCATCCAGTTCCTCGTCACCGAGACTGGTGCGGCTGGACACGATTTCCTCCGACAGCCCGACTATGGCCGTGAGCGGTGTTCTGATCTCGTGGCTGACCGAGGCGAGCAGACGATCCTTTGACTCGTTCGACGCCTTCAGCTGCTCCTGGTCGTCCTGTCGGCTCCAATAAGCACCGATCATGTGAGACGCCCTCCACAGTGTCGAGATCTCGTCTTCGGACCATTGGCGATCACCGCTGTACTCGACGAAGCCGATCGAGCCGCGGAAGGCCGCACCAACGAAGATAGGGACCGCCACCTCGGTCACGATCCCGTCCCGCTCATAGATCGTTCGCTCTTCGCCCTCCAAGTCCTTGGTGTTGATGGTGATTGCGCGCCGGTCACGGAGCGCCCGGAATGTGGGAGAGATCTCTCTGTATTCGCCGGTTTTCCATCCACCCGGTGGCTGGGCCGTCTTTCTGGTGGCGTCGGCGATGATCTCCCAGTGGACGGCCCCGTCCTTCTCGATGTTCCGGTCGACGTATGCATAGTCGGCCTCGGTCGCATCGAGGAGGGCCTTGAGCGCCTCATAGATGGCAAAGGCGTCGGTCTGGACGAGGAGAGCCTCCGAGGATGTGGCGATGGCGTTCTGGAGACGCGTCGCCGACTCGTAGCGGCTGATCGACTCCGACAGCTGGTCGTAGAGCTTCGAGACCAACGCCGCGGTGAAGACCACTCCGGAGATTGCGATGACAGCCCGGACCGCAATGACCTCGGGCTCGTTGTCGAATAGCAGCCCCATGGTGATGCTCCAGAGGGCAGCCGTGGCCCCGGCCGCCACCGACCAAACCAGTCGACTACCCGAGCTGAGCGTGCCGGCGAGGACACCCAGCATCATGATCAGGCCGAAGGTCGTGGCGAAGTCGAAGGCCGAGATGTCCACGCCGAACACCGCCTCGATTATGGCCAGGCTGCCAAAGAACCACGTCGTCGAGAGGACGAGGACCATCGTGTCGGCATCGTCGCGTTGCGTCAGCCAGATCGCCCAAATGGCAAGCACCATATAGCTGGCCCATCGCACCGGGGCCACAGGTGAGCTCATATCGGCGCTGCTTATCTCCAGAATCGCCAGAGCAGGGAAGGTCACGGCGAACAACACGGCCACATACCTGTGAAACCGCTGTTGTGCCGGAATGGGAGCGCGTGCACTCACCCCAAGAGCATCGGCATGGATCTACCGACTTCTAAAGGGTCATACGGAAGACGGCAGCCCGATCAGCGACCGAATCATGTGTGCTGTTGCACCCCAGAGTGTGTCGCCGTCCAGGTCGTAGTACCACACCTGATGCCCGTTCCAGGGAACATGCCACCAACGCCCCTGGTCGGCGAGATCCTCGAGACGTGGCGTGTGGATGCGAGCCACCTCACGCTCACTCGGCACCAGGATGAGCGGCGTAGCCACCCGGCCGACCACGGGTACCACCCAGGGTTTGTACTCGACCGTGTCGATGGGCGGCAGAAACCCCAGAATCTCAACCCGATCTCGTTCGATTCCGACTTCCTCATGCGCCTCGCGCAGCGCAGTATCGACCGGCCCGGAGTCTTCGGGATTGGCCCTGCCGCCGGGAAAGGAGATGTGGCCGGCGTGGGTGGGCATGGTGTCGGGGCGCTTGGTCAGGACGACCCTCACGTCGCCAGCGTCATCCTCGTAGAGCGCCGCCAGAACGGCAGCCAGGGTGCTCGTCCCCTCGAAGGGCAAATCTTCGATCACATGGAGTCTGTCCCACATTCAATCCTGAGGTTAAGCCCGCCGATAACCTGACCCGGTGCCCAGGCCTGTACTCGAGACGGACCGCCTCGTTCTCCAGAAGTTCACGAGACGCGATCACAACACATATGACGAGGCGGCGCGTGCCTCCTTGCCCGAGCTCAACCAATGGCTCCCCTGGGCGCGTCTCGACTACGAGCACGGGGACACGACTGCGTTCGTCCGCGAGTCGACCCAGGCTTGGAAGGAAGAGCGGGCGTGGGACTACTCGATCAGGTTCAAGGAGAGCCCGGACCGGCACGTGGGGAGCATCTCCTTCTGGACCGTTTCCAAGCTAGGGAAGATCGCCGAGTTCGGGTATTGGGTGAGAACCGACGAGCACTCCAAGGGGATCTGCACCGAGGCTGTGGACCGGTTGCTGGAGGAGGCCTTCAACTCGCTCGGCTATCACAAGGTGACTCTTCGGATTGCGGTAGGGAACCACGCATCCGATCGGGTCGCCGAGAAGCTCGGCTTCACCCGGGAGGGTGTGCTTCGTGAAGAGTTGTTGATCCGGGGCAACTGGGTTGATCACTCACTGTGGTCCCTGCTCGACCGCGAGTTCAGGGCCCTGCGTCGTGGCGAGGTGCGTGGGAGCAGATGAACAACCTCGAGCAAGCCGGTTTCCGCACCTGGCTCGACGACCGTGCCGACCGACATCTTTTCAGCGGCGTGGTGCTGGTCCGGTCAGGAAACGACGTCCTTTTCGACCATGCCGCCGGGCTCGCCCACCGCGGCCATCGGGCCCCGGTTACCCCGGACACCCGATTTCAGGTGGCGTCGGTCACCAAGATGATCGCTGCGACGGCGGCGCTCAGGTTGGTCGAAAGAAAGACGCTCAGTCTCAGCCTCCCTCTGACCGGGTTTCTGCCCCCCGAGTACCGGCCGGCGGCGCTCGACGATCGTCACACCCTTCATCATCTCCTGTCTCACACCTCCGGGCTCGCCAACTATCACGACGATGAAGATGAGACGTGGGCGTCGTTCACCAGCGCATGGGATCGGGTGCCGGTCTATCACGCAAGGGGGCCAAAGGACATCCTCCCCCTGTTTGCCGATCTGCCCGCGGTGGCCGATCCGGGGGAGTTCATCTATGCGGACGCCAATTTCATCCTGACCGGAGTGTTGATCGAATGGGTCACGGGGAAATCATTCGCAGAGGTGGCGACCGAGGAGGTCCTGGTCCCTGCCCAAATGACGCATTCATCTCTTTCTCAACTCGACGTCGAGCCCGAGAACATGGCCACTGCATATCTGGCGACCGACGACCCGCCGGAGTCATGGCGGAGCAACATCTACAGCGTCCCCGCCGGTGGGATGCCGGATGGTGGACTCAACACCACGGCGCCCGACCTGGTCACCTTTCTGGACGCGATGAGGTCAGGGACGATCCTCAAGCCTGAGACGGTCTCCCTGATGCTGACCCCCCACGGCCTGGATGGCGGAGGCCCCGAGGCCTACGGGTACGGCATGGAGCTGGTGGTCGAGAACGATGCGGTGATCATCCACGGCCACGGTGGTGCCGACCCCGGCGTCTCGACCATGGTGTCGCACTACGTGGATGCCGGAATCACCGTCGTCGTTCTCTGCAATCACGACCGCGGCTCATGGGCGGTTGTACAGAAGATCACCGAGGAACTGGGGTTGAACGACCCTAGAGAGTAGACCCGTTTTACGTTGTACGTTCTACGTTCTACGTTCTACGTCAGGAGGGGGGACTCTTTGGACCTCACGAGCGAAGAGCCCCCTCCGGCCCTGGCGGGCCACCTCCCCCTTCGGGGGAGGAAACGGTGCGTGGTGCGTGAGGGCAGCCACCCGCGCGTGACGGCAAACCCCCCTTCGGAAAAGGGGACACGGCCCACGAGCGAAGAGCCCCCTCCGGCCCTGGCGGGCCACCTCCCCCTTCGGGGGAGG
>CAZRID010000044.1:0-14116 GCA_964600055.1 uncultured Acidimicrobiaceae bacterium | reverse complement strand
AGCTAGTGCTCTGGCCAGTGACGTTGGCGATGTTCAGGGCGAGCCAGGGGCGTCGCTGGCAAGGACGCAGGACGAAGGCGCACTGACCCGTTCATCGAGGACGAGGACGCAGCCAGCGGGGTCATCTGGCCGTCCTGAACGCGGCAAACGTCACTGGTCGGGGCACTAGTCCTCCGACTTTGCGCCGCGGGTCATGAGTCGCATCACGGCGTCCCGGGGGTGCATGCCCTCATAGAGAACTAACCCGACGTGGGCGGCGATCGGCATTTCGATCCCATTCCTGGTGGCGAGGTCGAGCACGGCCTGCGTGGTCTTGACCCCCTCGGCGACCATTCTCATCTCTCTAACGATCGCATCGAGGCTCTGTCCGCGGGCCAGCCCGAATCCCACACGATGATTGCGGCTGTTGGTCGAGATACAGGTTGCGATGAGATCACCCATGCCCGCGAGACCGGCGAAAGTGGATGGTCGGCCGCCGAGGGCGATCCCCAGTCGGGTCAACTCGGCGAGGGCACGGGTTATCAGTGTGGCGCGGGTGTTGTCGCCGAATCCCAGCCCGTCCGACATGCCGGCCGCTATCGCCATCACGTTCTTCAGGGCTCCCCCCAGCTCACATCCCGCCACGTCGTCGTTGGTGTACACCCGAAACGTCGGCCCCATGAAGATCGACTGGAGGGCTTCGGCGGTCCCGAGATCTCCGAAGGCCATCACGGCCGCTGTCGGCTGGCCGGCGGCGATCTCCGAGGCGAGATTCGGCCCGGTGAGCACCCCAATCCGTCCCGGGTCGTGCGCGGGTGCCACATCGGAGATGACCTGAGTCATCGTGGCCAGGGTCTCTTGCTCGATCCCTTTGGTAAGCGAGACGATCGGCAGGGAGTCTCCGATGTTGGTAGCGGCTTGCACGAACACCTCGCGGAAACCATGCGAGGGAACTGCCATGACCACGGCAGATGCTTCGGAGACGGCCTCTTTCAGGTCGGCCGTTGCACTCAGTCGGTCAGGGAGCGGATGGCCCGGGACATAGTCGGGGTTCTCTCGATCCTCGTTGATCCGCTTGGCCACCTCGGGCCGCCTCGCCCAAAGCACGGTGTCCGTCGATCGTGCGGCGAGGGAAGCCGCCGTCGTGCCCCATGAACCCGCCCCGATAACGGCGATCTTGCTCACATCGGCACGCTAGTGGTCTTTCGCTCAATCGCCCTCCCTAACCTGCGGCGGCCATGAGACTCTCGATCGGCATTGTCGGTCTCCCCAACGTCGGCAAGTCGACTCTCTTCAACGCCCTCACCGACGCCGGCGTTCTTGCCGCCAACTACCCGTTTGCGACGATCGAGCCCAACATCGGCGTGGTGCCGATCCCCGACCCGCGTCTCGAAGAGCTTGCTCGCCTCTTCTCGTCGAGGAGGATCATCCACGCAGCGGTGGCCTTCGTCGACATCGCAGGGCTGGTGAAAGGGGCCAGCGAGGGGGAGGGCTTGGGCAATCAATTCCTCGCCAACATCCGCGATGCCAACGCGATTTGTCATGTAGTCCGGGGCTTCACATCTCAGAACGTGACGCACGTCGAGGACGAGCTCGACCCGGCGGCCGACATCGAAACCATCGAGACCGAACTTGCGATCGCCGACCTCCAGACCATTGACAAGCGTCTCCCACGGCTTGAGAAGGAAGCAAGCATCGACAAGGCCCTAAGGCAGGAAGTTGACCTGTTGCGAGAGCTCCGTTCTGTGGTTGCCTCGGGCCGTATGGTCAGCAGGATCCCGGCCCTGATGAATCGAAGTGGGGACTTCGCCGACCTCCACCTGCTGACCGCCAAGCCGGTGATCTATGTCTTCAACCTCGACGAGCCCGGACTGAGAGACGTCGGCCTCCGCACCCAGCTTTCGTCGCTGGTGGCTCCTGCCGAGGCACTGTTCCTCGATGCGCAGATCGAGGCGGAGATGGGCGAGCTGGAGGAGCACGAGCGTATCGAACTGCTCGCCTCGATCGGTCAGGACGAACCGGGACTACATGCTGTGATCAGGGCCGCCTACCGGACTCTGGGCCTGCAGAGCTTTCTCACGGCAGGAGACAAGGAGTCACGGGCCTGGACCATACGGTCCGGGGACACAGCTCCGCAGGCCGCCGGAGTGATACATACCGACTTCCAACGCGGGTTCATCGCTGCTGAGGTCATCGACTTCGACCGCTTGATCGAGGCTGGTTCCTGGACGGCTGCACGGACCAAGGGCCTGGTTCGAACCGAGGGCAAGGCCTATGTGATGCGGCCGGACGATGTAGTCGAGTTCCGCTTCAACGTTTAATGCTCGGCGGATTTGATTGCTGGCCGACTGATTCATGCTGGCCGACTTTGCCCTCAACTCACCCTCACAACGCAACGTGTAAGCGTTTTCGCGCCTTCGCGGTCTCGGGCAAACAGACGCCGGTCGGCCAGAGCTGCCGCTCCCAAAGCTTGCCACTCCCGTCACCGGCACTCCTGCATCGAACCGAATTGGTTGCTGGCCGACTTTGCCCTCAACTCACCCTCACAACGCAACGTGTAAGCGTTTTCGCGCCTTCGCGGTCTCGGGCAAACAGACGCCGGTCGGCCAGAGCTGCCGCTCCCAGCCCAGGTCTTGCCCTTGACCCACCACCGCTCCCGTCTCAAGCACGTCGCGGTCGTAAGATGGGTGGTGCCATCGACGCCGAACGGGAGAGCCCCTATCGGAGGGGCGCCGAAGGGGCAACTCCTCCCCGGAAACTCTCAGGCACGTGGACCGTTCGGTCGAGGCACCGCTGAAGGGAACGACAGCGGGGGAGGGCATTTTCGGACCTGAGGAGACAGATGCCCAACCCAAATGAGCGGTTCGCGGACCGGCACATCGGCCCCCGACCCGATGACATCGAGAAGATGCTGGCAACGATCGGTTCCTCTTCGCTCGACGAATTGGTTTCGGAGACGATTCCGGCGTCGATCCTCGACACCACCCTCGATCTTCCTGAGGCACTGTCCGAGCGGGAGACGATCCGGAGGCTGCGTGAGTTCGCCTCGCAGAACAGGATGATGACCTCGCTGATCGGTCTCGGGTATTACGACACGATCACTCCTCCCGTGATCCAACGCAACGTCCTGGAAAGCCCGGCGTGGTACACCGCATATACGCCCTATCAACCCGAGATCTCCCAGGGTCGCCTCGAAGCCCTTCTCAATTTCCAGACCATGGTCTCCGACCTCACCGGGTTCGAGGTCGCCAATGCCTCACTTCTGGACGAAGCAACTGCGGCCGCCGAGGCGATGGCCATGTGCCGGCGTCTCGCCAAGGGAGACCGCACCGTTTTCTATGTCGACGACGACTGTCATCTCCCGACCATCGCGGTGGTGAGGACTCGCGCCGAGGCTGCCGGTGTCGAGGTGCGCATGCTGTCGGATGGCTTCGAGGCGGGGTCGGCCTTTGGCCTGCTTCTCCAGTACCCCGGTTCCTCGGGCGCGATCCGGGACCATCGACAACTGACAGCCGAGGCGAAGGCGTCGGGAGCCCTCGTGGCGGTGGCCACCGACCTTCTCGCCCTGTCTCTACTCGCCCCGCCCGGCGAGTGGGGAGCGGACATCGCCGTCGGCTCTGCGCAGCGTTTCGGTGTGCCTCTTGGCTATGGCGGTCCCCACGCTGCCTTCATCGCCACCAATGAGGCACACGTGCGTGCGCTCCCTGGTCGTTTGGTCGGCGTGTCCCACGACTACTCGGGGCGCGTCGCCTACCGGCTGTCGCTTCAGACACGCGAGCAACACATCCGTCGCGAGAAGGCCACCTCAAATGTCTGCACCGCTCAGGTTCTGCTCGCGGTGATCGCCGGCTTCTACGGCTGTTGGCACGGGCCAGAAGGGATCACGGACATCGCACGGGAGGTCAACAGACTGACCAGCCTGGTTGGGGCATCCCTGGCCGAAGCCGGGTTCGAGGTGGTCAACGAAGCGTGGTTCGACACCCTCACAATCCGTGCTCCAGGACGGGCCGGAGAGATCATGAGGGCGGCTGAGGAGCAGGGGGTCAATCTCGGGGGCATCGACGGTGACCACATCCGGATCGCCCTCGACGAGACGACTACCGAGGACATAGTCGGGAAGGTGCTCGCTGCGTTTGGCACGGTTCGCGGGACAAGGGTCGAGGGGTCGGGCCTACCCACCGATCTGGTCAGGCGCTCGGAGTTCATGACACACCCCGTCTTCAGCCTCCACAGGTCGGAGCACGAGATGCTGCGCTATCTCCGACGTCTTGCCGATCGTGACCTCGCCCTGGATCGGAGCATGATCCCACTGGGGTCGTGCACCATGAAGCTGAACGCGACCACCGAGATGATCCCGATGACCTGGCCCGAGTTCGCCGGGATCCACCCATACGTGCCCGACGACCAGGCAGCCGGCTACCTGGCCCTGATCGACGAGCTTTCGGAGCGTCTGTGTCGGATCACCGGTTACGACGCCGTCTCGCTCCAGCCAAATGCCGGGTCCCAGGGAGAGTTCGCTGGTCTGCTCGCCATCCGCGCCTATCACAGGTCACGAGGGGAGGAGGCAAGGGACGTCTGCCTCATTCCGTCTTCGGCGCACGGGACCAACGCCGCTTCGGCGGTCATGGCAGGCATGAAGGTGCTGGTGGTTGCCACCGATGAGGCGGGAAATGTCGATCTGACCGATCTTGAAGAGAAGGCGTCAGCCAACGCGGAGCGCCTGGCCGCGGCAATGATCACCTACCCCTCGACCCATGGTGTCTTTGAGGAGGGTGTGAGGAAGTTGGTCGAGATCGTCCACGCCCACGGCGGGCAGGTTTACGTGGACGGGGCGAACCTGAACGCGCTGGTCGGTCTGGCCCGCCCGGCCGACTTCGGGGCGGATGTCGGCCATCTGAATCTACACAAAACATTCACAATCCCGCATGGTGGGGGCGGACCAGGCGTCGGGCCCGTCGGGGTCAAGGCGCATCTGGCCCCGTTCCTTCCCAACCATCCTCTGAGCAAGAGGGCAGGCCCTGCGACGGGCGTCGGCCCGGTCTCCGGTGCCCCATTCGGCTCGGCGGGGATCCTGGTCATCCCATTCGCCTACCTGTCCCTGATGGGAGCGGATGGCCTCAGGAGCGCGAGCAAGACGGCCATCCTGTCGGCCAACTATCTGGCCCGTCGGCTCGATCCATACTTTCCCGTTCTGTATTCCGGCAAGAACGGCAGAGTGGCCCACGAGGCGATCGTCGACGTGCGACCTCTCAATAGGGCGACGGGAGTCAGCGCCGAGGATGTCGCCAAGCGGCTCGCCGACTATGGATTCCATGCACCGACGCTCTCGTTCCCGGTGGCGGGGACCCTCATGATCGAGCCGACCGAGTCGGAGAGTCTCGAAGAGTTGGACCGCTTCTGTGAGGCGATGATCGCCATTCACAGTGAAATCTCGCGAATCGAATCCGGTGAGTGGGATAGTAGAGACAACCCGCTGAAGAACGCCCCACACTCGGCCGAGGACGTGACATCCGATGATTGGGGACATGCCTATTCACGGGAGTTGGCCGCCTATCCGGTGGCCTCGCTCCGATTCAACAAGTACTGGCCCCCAGTTGGCCGGGTCGATGGCCCGGGCGGTGACCGCAATCTGGTTTGCACCTGCCCACCACTCGACGCGTACTCTTGAATCTCTACTTGACTTTCGGCGGGCGAATGGGATCGTGATGGGCAGCACTGGCGCGGGCAGGGACGCAGAGAAGACGGTGTCACGGTGAAGTTCACCGGTCAGGTAAGGGTTCCGGAGATCGATCACCCCGGCGTCCCGGCCACAATCTTGGTCGAGGACGACCAGGCGGAGGTATTCCTCGAGGGGGAATCGCTCGGGCGGTGGTCCCTCTTCGACGTGCAGGCATCCCGTCTCGTCTCGAGTGCCTTCGAATTGTCCATGAATGGCGAAGAGATCACTTTCATCGCCGATGAGCCTGTCGACTTTGCCTACAAGGGCGTCGATCACATGGCGGAGGTGTGGGCCCGATACAAGACGATGACCATTCCCCGCCGCGTGGTAGCTGTCGGCCGATCCAGAAGGGGGACTCTTCCCTCCCGGATCGGTGAGCTTCGAGCCGCGATGTTGCAGAACCTGGAGGTCGCCGGACGGGGAATCCCGAGGCTCGCGCCGATCGAGAGTGTTCGTCAGGGTTTGCTCGAGGCGCACAAAGCACCGGTCGAAGAAGGCCAGATCTTCCCGGAAAGGGTCGAGGATGAGCGTTTCGAGGCGGCCGTAACTGAGCAGGTGTTCCGTCCCTCACCCGTCGAAGAAGTCGCACCGATCGAGGACGAGGTCCTGGCCCCGATCCCGACGCCCCCTTCTTCCCCGCTGCGCCCAGGCTCGGGTCTGTTTGCCCGAAGAATCTCCCGAGATGCGGACCCTGTCGATTTGCCGGAGCCGGTGTTTGCTCCACCCGAGGTCTTCGAGCCGCTGTCCCGGTCGTCGTGGGACGAGCCGATCTTCGAGGAGCTCGAGCCCGTTTTCGAGCCGGAACCCATCCTCGAAGCGCCGGGGCGGGTCTTCGAGGCGCCGCAGTCCGTCTTCGAGCCTGGACCCGTCTTCGAGCAGCCAGATCCTGTGTTCGAGCCCGAGCCCGAGCCCCAGCCGGAGCCGCCTCTGGCCGAGGCCGTGCTCGAAAAGCCTGCGGAGCCCATTGCCCCAGAGGTTCCCGAGCTCGTCAAGGAGTTGCTCAGCACCTCCACGGACGAGGGCGGTGAAGAAGGAGCCCGCGACCTCGTCGTCGACCTGGGTGCCTACGAGGCCAGGGGCCGTCCGGAATCCGGGCCGGAACCTGTACCGCCGGCGCCCCAGCCTGCAAAGCAGCCGGTGCTCACCGGCGCCCCGGCTGCCCCACCGGAACGAAGTGGCCTGTTGGGAGCGGTGCGCTCGGCGTTCGCCAGGAACAAGGTTCCCCACGAGCACGAGTTCGTCGAAGCGCCGGGCGGGATCGGGATCGTTCGCCAGATCTGCGCCGAATGCGGTTATATCTCGATCGGTGTGTCTGACTGAGACAAGGCCTCGGGCAGGGGTCCGAACCATGTTCGATCTCGTCGACTCCTCCCAATGTGGCGCAACCGGAGTCGGCTTCCCGGGTACCCTCGCCGGGTGATCGCAACAGTCCGACCGGTGGTTCTTTCCGGGGGATCCGGCACCAGGCTGTGGCCCCTGTCGACGGAGAGTCGCCCCAAGCAATTCCTGTCATTGCTCGGCGAGCCCCTGTTCGAGGCCACCTTGAAGCGGCTTCGGGGATTGGAGAATGTGGGCCCGCTGACCGTGGTTACCGGTAGCGACCACCTCGAATCGGTCGAGAGGGCGGTGGAGAGCGCGTCGGCCGAATTGGCCTCGATCGTCATCGAGCCGGTTGGGCGGAACACAGGGCCGGCGGTGGTGGCTGCCGCCCTCGTCTCAGACCCCGGAGAGGTCCTGGTGGTTCTTCCCTCGGACCACACCATTGCCGACGCCGGGGCCTTTCGATCGGCTGTCAAGACTGCTGTGGGCCTAGCGACCGAAGGGGCATTGGTCACATTCGGGGTTGAGCCTTCGCGCCCTGAGACGGGTTACGGGTATATCGAGAAGGGTGAGCCGATCGAGGGTGGATTTCGGGTTGCTCGCTTCAAGGAGAAGCCCGACTACGACGAGGCCGAACGGCTGGTGGCCGCCAACACGCACTTGTGGAATTCCGGGATGTTTGTGTTCACGGCGGGCCGCTTGTTGGAAGAGGCACAATTGCACAGCCCGGACCTCGTGACCGGAGTCGGCGCCGCACTCCCGGCGGAGCGGTCGGGGAGGATCTTTCTCGATCCATCCTTCGCAGATGTGACGCCGATCTCCCTCGATCACGCGGTCATGGAGAAGACCGACGGCGCCGTCGTCATCCCGGTTGCTGTCGGCTGGAGCGACATCGGCTCGTGGCAATCGCTCTGGGAGCACTCAGAGCACGACGATGCGGGCAATACGCTGATCGGAGAGGTAACCGTCATCGATGTGACGAATTCCTACATACTTTCCAGCTCGAGGAAGGTTGCTGTTGCCGGCGTCGATGGTCTGGTCGTCGTCGAGACCCCGGAGGCGTTGTTGGTCGTACCTCGCTCAAAGTCACAAATGGTGCGAGACCTCGTCGACCGGCCCGATGCAGACCGACCACCTGATTGAAGTTTCTGCATCCCGATCCATACCATCGCCGCCGATGAAGCGACTCATGGTTCTGGGCCTCATGGCGGTCTCGGTCGCTGGTTGTGTGGGACGTCCGGCCGCTGACGCGACCGGGGAGGAGATCTATCTCCAACTCTGCTCGAATTGCCATGGCGACCAGCTCGAGGGCGCGGTTGGCCCGGCCCTCGGCCCGACCTCCAACGCAGCTGAGCAACCTGACGATTTCCTGTCTGTCACCATCATCCAGGGTCGAGGCCGGATGCCGTCGTTCGAATCCTCGCTTACTGAGGTCCAGGTGGAACGGCTCATCGGGTATCTCCGCGAGGTCCAGGGCCGATGAGTGCCCTACTAGAGGTCCTGGAGTTGCACCCGGTTCGGATCCCGATGCGTCACCGATTTCGACGGATCGATCACCGGGAGGCCGTGCTGATCAAGGGGCCTTCAGGCTGGGGCGAGTTCTCACCATTTCCCGACTATCCACCCCAGGTGACAACGAGGTGGCTGGCCGCCGCCCTCGAGGCAGCTTGCAGCAGTCTGCCCGAGCCCGGCCGATCCACCATCCCGATCAATGTGACTGTGCCCGCGGTCGCCCCGGAAGTGGCAGTAGGACTGGTGCTGGAGTCGGGCGCAGGCACCGCAAAGGTGAAGGTTGGCGAGCCGGGTCAGGCCCCCGAGGAGGACGAGGCCCGGGTGGCAGCGGTGAGAGACGCAATGGGCCCGGAGGGGAAGATCCGAATCGATGTCAATGCGACATGGGATCTCGACACTGCGACCGAGCGCCTCGCCTCCCTCTCCCGTTTCGACCTCGAGTATGTCGAGCAGCCCGTTGCGAGTCTCGAAGAGATGGTCGAGTTGAAGCGACGGACGAATGTGCTTCTGGCTGCGGACGAATTGGTGCGGCTTCGTCCCGATCCACTCGAAGTGGCGGAGATGGGTGCTGCAGACGTCCTCGTGGTCAAGGTTCAGCCGTTGGGTGGGGTGTTGAGGACGCTCGACATCGCGGCGCGAGCCGGCATCCCTGTCGTGGTGTCCTCGGCTCTGGAGACTTCCGTTGGCATTTACTCCGGTCTTCTCGTTGCCTCGCTGCTAGCCCAGCTTCCGTATGCCTGCGGACTGGGCACCGTGGCCCTGATCGAGGGAGACCCGACCCGCGCACCGCTGGTTTCGATGAACGGCGAGTTGGAGGTCCGACGCCCCGAGCCTGACCCGGCGCTGTTGGAGAGATGGCGCCCGGATCGTGATCGGGCTGCGGAGATGCTGCGTAAGGTCCGGTCGGCGGCCCAGGTCCTGACGTGACATCGGTTCTGACATGAGACAGTTCTGACATGACCCAGCCCAACCCGAGCACGGCCGAGGCCCGTGCCATCGCAGACGAGTTGCACCGGCATGGGGTCTACTACGCGGTCATCTCGCCCGGCTCCCGGTCGGCGGCGCTCGCCATCGCCTTCGACCAGCACCCGGGGATCGAGACCAGGGTGATCCTCGACGAGCGTTCCGCAGCGTTTCACGCCTTGGGCCGCTCGCGCGCCTCAGCGGCGCCGACTGTCGCCCTTTGCACCTCGGGCACTGCCCTCGCCAATTACTTCCCTGCGATCGTCGAAGCCGATCTATCCCTCGTTCCTCTCATCGTAATCTCGGCGGACCGGCCACCGGACCTGCTCCACGTGGGAGCAAATCAGACCATCGACCAGGTCAGGATCTTCGGTGACAAAGCGCGTTGGTTCTGCAATCTCCCCACGGCCGATGTCATACGAGATTGGAACGCATACTGGCGGACAACGGTCTCACAGGCGGTCGCCCGGAGCCTTGGTCATGGCGGCCGCCCTGGCCCGGTTCATCTCAACGTCGCCTTTCGTGAGCCGACGGTCCCTGTCCCCGACGACGGCCGTTCCTCGGCGAACGCCTACCCGCATTCGATCGAGGGCCGCCCATCTGGGGCTCCCTGGCAGGATCACGATCTGGCCCGTCCCGGACCGGGCGCCCTGCCGCCCTTCCAAAGTAAGCGAGGTCTCCTCGTGATCGGGGAAGGCGACTTCGATCCATCGGAGCTCAAGCTGGTTGCAGACCGCTTGCAGTGGCCCGTGCTGGGCACTGCCACCTCAGGTCTCCGAGGGGAGGATGTGATCACCACCTACCACCACCTCCTCGTCGACGGTGTTCCTTCCCCGTTGCGCCCTGACTTCGTGGTCACGGTTGGGCGAATCGGGCCGAGCGATCGCCTTGGTGAACTGACGGCGCTCGAGATCCCACAGGTCCATATCGACGGCTGGGGATCGTGGAACGATCCTCGTCGTCACTCGACACATATGATCCAGGCAGACCCGGTGATGACTCTCGCCTCGGTCGACGCCGTATCGAGTGATGAATTCCTCGCCTCTTGGGTGGGGGCGAATGCGGCGATGCGAGATGCCCTGGATGATCGTCTGGCCGGAGACGATGAGCCGACTGGCCCATCGGTGGCCAGGTCGCTGAGCACGATCGAATTCGACTGGCTGGTCGCCGGATCGTCGATGCCAGTCAGAGATGTCGACGCCCACACAGTGAACAAGGGGAGAGTCATTGCCAACCGCGGTGCATCGGGCATCGATGGATTCGTGTCCACGGCGCTGGGAGTGGCCTCGGTCGGTGACCGAACTCTGGCCATGGCCGGGGATCTGTCGATGCTGCATGACGCCGGGGGCCTGGTTGTCGACCTGCTGGGCAACATCGTGTTCGTCGTCATCGACAACGGGGGAGGGGGCCTCTTCGATCTCCTCCCACAGGCAGAGCACGCCCCGGGTTTTGAGCGACTATTCGTGACCCCGCACGGGCTCGACCTGTCGGGTCTTGCAGAGGCATACGGGCTGGGATCCTTGGTCGTCGACCGTCTCGAGGGGTTGGGCCCATCGATCACCGCCAGGATCGAGTCTCGCGGTGCTCATGTTGTGGTTGTACCCGTCGAGCGAGAGACCGAGCTGAAGCAACGTCGGGCGCTGGACGACACGGCCAGGGTGGTCTGCGCTGGTCTCAGCTGAGACCGAGGGCAGCCAGCATCGGTCGAAGTTTGATCTGGGTCTCTTCGAATTCGAGACCGGGCTCGGAGCCTTCCACGATCCCCGCCCCGGTGTGCAGGGTCGCAGTTCCCCCGTCTATCGAGCCGCATCTGAGAGCAATCGCGAACTCGCCCTCACCCGAACGGTCGAGCCAACCCACAGGGCCGGCATACCTGCCGCGGTCCTGCTTCTCCAACTCCCGAATCAGCTCAAGGGCGGATTTCGTGGGCGTACCGGCCACGGCCGCAGTGGGGTGGAGAGCTGAAAGGAGGTCGGTGATCCTCGTGCCCGGATGGGTGTCGCCCTCGAAGGTCGTCGAGAGGTGTCGGATGTCTCCATACGTGGCAATCCGGCAGGGGGAGCGTTCGAGTTGGAGACAGAATGGTCCGAGGGCCTCCTCGACCGAGTCGGCAGCAAGGGCGTGCTCGCGTGCCATCTTCTTGGTGTCGAATGGGTGGAGCCCGGCGGCATCCTCGAGATCCGCAGAGCCGGCCAACGAGATCGATCGGGTCTTCCCGGCACGCAACGCGACCAACAACTCGGGGGACGAGCCCACGAAGCGGTCGATCAGGAAGGTGTGTGATCCGGGCTCGCCAGCCGCCAGATTCGCCAACACGAGATGTGGGGGGACCTCGCCGTCGAATTCCGCTTCCGCCGTTCTCGAGAGCACCACTTTCTCCACCTCCCGCGCCCGAATCGCGGCAAGCGCCTCCTCCACGCCGGACATCCATTCATCGGGTGCCGCTTCGATCAGTCGCCCCCTGGGGAGCTCTGTGGCCGGGAGCGGAGCGGGCAGGTCATCGACAGATCCAATCAGGAACCGGGTCGCCTCCGGTTCGATGCTGATCAGGATTTCTGGCACGAGGGCAATGGAACCCGGGACGTTCTCGTCGAAGGTGAAGCTGGCGACGGCGAGAGGAGCCTCAGTAGAACGCAACTCGCGGATGGCGCGGTCGAATCTGTCGGCGCCGGTCCCCGGTTCGATTCGTATCGATTCTCCCCAGCCGAGTAGAGCGAAACCTCTGCGGATCCACGCCGAGTCCGGGCTTCGGGACAGGGCGTCGCGAAGGTCCTCCGTGGGGCGGTCAGTCGTCATTCCAGGTGCAGGCTAGGACCGGCTCCTCGGTTTCGATGCCGGCCAGGTCCCGAGCCAGGAGTTCGAAACGGGTCGGGTCGCCGGACGTGGCCAACACCAATCGTCCCGATCCCACGGGTGAGGGAGCGACACGTCTCACCTGTCTTGCCACCGCCGGACCGGGGTCGACGATGGTCACGCTCGGACCGCCCACCATCTCGATGACCGGGGTGAGGAACGGGAAGTGGGTGCAGCCGAGAACCATGGTGTCCGCCCCTGACTCGAGGAGAGGGCCCAGACATCTCTCGACTTGCTGGCGAGCCTCGGTCCCGTCGACGACGCCTCGCTCGACCAACTCCACCCAGGTTGGGCAGGCCTGGGTCAGCACGGTCATTCCTTCGGCATGACGTTGGACTACTGAGGCGAAGAGCGCCCCCTGAAACGTCGCTTCGGTGGCGAGCACTCCGATCACTCCCGAGGAGGTCGTCAACGCCGCCGGTTTCACCGCGGGCTCCATCCCGACGAAGGGGACATCCTCGTGGAACGCTCTCAGCCCTTGGAGGGCGGCTGCCGAGGCGGTATTGCAGGCGATGGCGATCATGGACGCCCCCTGATCCAGCAGCCAGCGTGAGACCTGGCCGGCCATGCTGGCCACCTCCCCCAGACTCCTCACTCCGTACGGAGCCCTTCCCTGGTCGGCGAGATAGATGAGGTCGGCATCCGGCAACTCACGACGGATCTCACTCAGGACGCTCAATCCGCCGACTCCCGAATCAAAGACCCCGATCATCGGCTGTATCTCAGCAGGCGGCGCATGCCGTCACTGGTAGCGTCGCCGGACTCGAGGAGGTTCCCGATTTGAAGGTCGATGGTGCGGTTGCAGTTGTCACAGGCGGTGTTTCCGGGCTCGGGCTCGGAGTGGCTTCGCGCCTCGTCCGGGGAGGCGGCTCCGTCATCATGCTCGATGTCAACAAGGAGCGAGGTGTGGAGGTAGCGGAGGAGTTGGGCCCCTCGGCCCGATTCGTCGTATGTGATGTGCGGGATCCGGTGAGTGTCGCCGGCGCGGTGGCAAGGTCCCTGGAGGAGTTCGGACGGATCGACGTCCTCGTCAATGCGGCAGGGGTCGCTCCTGCCCAGCGATTGGTAGGTCGCGACGGCGCCCTGTTCGACCTCGACCTCTTCAAGTTCGTCATCGACGTCAACCTCGTTGGCATGTTCGACGTCACACGAAATGTTGCCGGGGCTATGTCCAGGAATGAGCCGTTGGAGGGTGGAGAGAGGGGTGTCATTGTCAACGTGGCTTCTATTGCCGCCTTCGAGGGCCAGGTTGGCCAGGCCGCATACTCGGCGTCGAAAGGTGGGATCGTCGGCATGACCCTGCCGCTCGCCCGGGACCTCGGAAGTCTCGGCATCCGGGTGGTGACCATCGCCCCCGGGATCATGG
Source organism: uncultured Acidimicrobiaceae bacterium (assembly GCA_964600055.1). Taxonomy (GTDB): domain Bacteria; phylum Actinomycetota; class Acidimicrobiia; order Spongiisociales; family ZC4RG35; genus JARDZU01. The sequence continues at coordinate 404 of CAZRID010000044.1, read as the reverse complement.
ATACGCCACTGCTTGCCTCGGCACCCCAGGAGTTGAAGGACTCGCTCGCACAGTTGCATGTCTTTCCGCAACGTCTGGGGACACCTGAAGACTTCGCCCATCTGGTCCAAGCCATCGTCGAGAACCCCCTCCTCAACGGCGAAGTGATCCGTCTCGACGCCGCAGCAAGAATGCCACCGAAATGAGAGGCCATGAACCCCCTCCGGCCTTTCGGGCCATGTAGGCCTGGCAGCGAGGCGGTAGCTCCGGCCGACCGGCGCCTGTTTGCCCGACGAAGAAACCGCATGTCAGATCCGGACAGACGTGGTCCCCGGTTGTGGAGGTGACCCGATGAGTGGAGAAAATCGGGCAAAGTCGGCCGGCATGAATCAGGCCGGCAAGAAAATTGCACTCGTGTGCTTCGA
>CAZRID010000043.1:0-14120 GCA_964600055.1 uncultured Acidimicrobiaceae bacterium | reverse complement strand
TCGTGGCCGTGTCGGCTTCGATCAAGAACGGCGCCGAGGGGCCCGGCTACGACTGGATCACCCAGGGGCGTGACCCGATCGACCAAGTCGGCGGCTCGATCCTCATCTACCGGGTGCCGTGATTCTGTTCTCGACGACCTAGGAATGATCCGCTGCGAGCGCCGACCGCCACGACTCCACCAGAGCCCGAATCTGCTCGTCCAGCGGGGTGATCGGGAGGCCGTGCCGGGCGGCCAACCCCTCCAGCCCGCCCGCTTCGCTCACGTAGCGATCGGGTGGAAGGGAGTCGTCGACGTCGGCGACGACCCGGGCGTCGTCCGGCTGCACGATGCCCACGATGAGTTGGGCTAGATCCCGGAGGTCGAGTACCTCCCCCCCGCTCTCGAACACCACGTCCCGGCCCTGCGGTCGTGCCAGCGCCTCGGCGAGGGCCACCGCGACGATGTCGGCCACCGAGGCGTACGAGCGCACGACGTGGTGCCGGGCCCGCACGGTGAGCGGGCCGCCGTCGAGGGCCTGGCGCACGAGATCGCCGAGGGCGTACCGCTCGGGCTTGGTCATGTGGGGGCCCGCAGCTGCGAACACCCGTGTGACGACGCTGGTGGCGCCCACGTCACGACAGCCCTGGCGAAGGGCCAACTCGTCGAGGTGCTTCATCGTCCCGTACGGCTCACCCTCCAGATCGGCGACGGGACGCCCATCACGCAGCGCCGCTCCCGACGAGGCAAAGACGAGGGCACGCGGCCGCCATGCTTCGACGACACCCACGACGGTGGCGGTGAGCTCCACGCTCGCCCGCACGTACTCGGCCACACCGAGCTCCGCCACCCGTTCCTTGGTCAGATACCCGAAATGGACCAGGTGGGTAGGCCGTGGAGCGAGCTGAGGGAGTAACGAGGTGGGTTGAAGATGGACCGGGCCGACCCCAGCCACGTCGCAGACCCGGGCTCGGCTGGCGAAGCCCGTGACGCGCTCGCCGAACTTCTTGGGGCCGAAGAGGGCGGCCAGCAGGTCGAGTGTGACCCGGCCGAACCAGCCAGACGCTCCGGTGACGACGAAACGCTCGTCGCCCTGGAGCAGGCCTTCGAGGACCTCGATGACGGCAGGGTGAAAGGCCCCGCCGGAGTTCAATCGACCCTACGCCCAGAGTTCTTCAGGACCTCCCAGCGAGACTCGAGCATCTCGATGCGCTTCTCGTCTTCACGGAAGATGGCCCCGTAGTACTCCCGCTTGTTGATCAGCCAGAGGAGCTCGAAGTGCACCGCGTTGAGCAGACCGTCCTCGATGGAGGGAACGTCGAGTGCGTCCGCGAGGAAGACAACCTTGCGGGTCTCGAAGCGGGTCAGGTGCTCGGACCGGATCCGCCGCAGCGCCGGGATGGCGTCGCGAGACACCCCCCCCCCCACGATCAGGTCGAGACGCTGATCCTTGCAGAGCCGAGCGACGGTGAGGACGCAGTCGGTGACCTCGTCCTCGTTGATACCGTCACGGCCCAGGCCCACCGAAGTCGAGAAGTCGACACGGCCGAACACCACCCCGTCGGCGCCGCCCGGCTCGGCGGCCGCCTTGACGATGTCGGCCCGCGCTTCGTAACCGACGATCGTCTCCATGTTGAACAGGAAGTCGGTGTCCGCAGCTTCATCCTCGCTGTAGACGAAGTTCTTGGCTGCCACGTACTTCGAGAGAGCGTAGAGGCTCTCGATCATCGGAGCGATGATGTAACGGACGCCGATCTGCTTTGACTCCAACAGGTCCCGGATGGCCTCGCACCCACCGATCTTCACGGCCAAGTCGAGGTCGGCTCGGCGGACGATCTCGGCCAGGCGGAGCAACTCGTCCATCCGCGTGCCCTCGGCCTCGAACTCGGCCTTGACCGCCGTGTACCCGTACTGTTCACGTCCCTCGCGCAGGATCGCAGTCATCTGACGCTCGGTGCTGTTCACGTTGCGTGGTACCCCCTCTGTCCCGTCTCAGGAAGCACACGACGGACACACCAGAGGGCGTGTCCGTCGATCGACACTAGACTTCGCTGGCCGCAGGCGCCAGTGACCAGGCCCTACCGCGGAAGTGTGAGACTGCCGGAGAATGATGGTTGATCCTTTCCTGATGACGCTCTCGCGGCGGGTGCGGGGCTTATGGGGATCCCAGCGAGTCCGGTACCTGCTGACAGGCGGATACAACACGGTGTTCGGTTACCTCGCCTTCGTTGCGCTACATCTGGCCTTGCCGCCACGCGTCCACTACGCGGTCACTCTGGTCCTCGCTCAGGCACTCTCGGTAGCCAACGCCTTCGTCGCCTACCGACTTCTCGTGTTCCGAGTCAGCGACCGGCTTGTACGCGACGGCACACGATTCGTGGCCGTATACGCGGCCGCGTTCGCCGCCAACCTCGTGGCTCTGCCCATTCTCGTGGAAGTGGCTCACCTGGCCGTCCTACCGGCCCAGACTCTCGTGATCGCCGCGACCATCATGTTCTCCTACACGGCCCACCGACGTTTCACGTTCGCTCGATCGCCCGCGGACACGGCTGACGCTGTGGTGACGTCTCGGTGAAGGCGCTCGTCCTCGGGGGCCTGGGCACCATCGGCAGCGCGGTAGCCGACGGCCTGGCCACGGGAGGGTTCGAGGTCGTCAGGACCGCCCGCAGCCCCGAGGGAGACAGCGCGATCCCCGCCGACCCGTTCCGCCCCGGCGGTCTTGCTGCGCTCGACCCCCTCGGCCCATTCGATGCGGTCGTCTGGGCGCAAGGGGCCAACACCAATGACTCGGTGCTCTCCTTCGACTACGCCACCTTTCGCCGGGTCATGGAGGCGAACTGCGACTTCGTGGCGCTGAGCCTTGCCCACCTGCTCGAGGCTGGCCGCATCAGCGACGGAGCGCGCCTCTGCGTGATCAGCTCGATCTGGCAGAACCTCGCTCGCCCGCGCAAGTTCTCCTACACGGTCGCCAAGGCAGCCGTGGCAGGACTTGTCCGGTCGGCTGCCGTCGACCTCGCCGACCGCGGCATCTTGGTCAACGCCGTCCTCCCGAGCGTCACGGACACCCGCATGACCAGGGCAATGCTGTCCGACGAGCAGATCGCGGCCTTCGAAGACGCCACGCCGTTCAAGCGTCTCACCTCCCTGTCCGATACCGTGCAACTGGTCGCCTACCTCTGCTCGCCACAGAACACCGGGGTGACCGGTCAGTCCGTGGCCGTCGACCTGGGATACAGCGTTGCCCGACTCGTTTGAGCTCATAGTTCGCTCGTCGTCCGGCACCTACCCCGTGAGAGTCAGCGCAGGGGCGTTCGAGCGCACGATCGGGTCGGGCACGTTCGACGTCGTGCTCGCCGATCGATGCTTCTCAAGCCGCCTCGCCAACACGAACATGCCCATCGTTTGGATCGACGCGGTGGAGGAACGCAAGAGCCTGGCAGGGATCGAGCAGCTCATCGCAGAGTTGGTGACCGCAGGCGTTCCGCGCGACGCCCACCTGCTCGCAGTGGGCGGGGGGATCGTGCAGGACATGGCGACCTTCGTGGCGTCGGTCTACATGCGGGGCATCGCCTGGACCTACGTCCCGACGACATTGATGGCGATGGCCGACAGCTGTATCGGCGGCAAGAGCTCGATCAACGCCGGCGGGGTGAAGAATGTCGTGGGGAACATCTACCCCCCCCAGGCCATCACCGTCGACCCGGAATTCCTTGCCACGCTGTCCACCGAGGATCTCGTAAGCGGACTCGGTGAGGCGGTGAAGATCTGCTTCTGCCGCGGGGAAGACGCGCTCGTGGCGTACCTCGCGCACTTCCAGGAGTTCGGCTCCAGCCCCGACGCCGACGCTGCTCTCATCTACGAAGCTCTGGCCGCCAAGCAGTGGTTCATCGAGGTGGACGAGTTCGACCGAGAGGAGCGTCGGCAACTCAACTTCGGTCACACGTTCGGCCACGCTCTGGAAGCGGCAACCGGGTTCACCGTACCCCATGGCGTCGCTGTGACGATCGGGATGCTGGCCAGCATCGAGTTCGCCCGCGCACAGTCAGGGCGCGTCCCACCAGAGGTCGGGGTCCTGTCCGAACACTGCCACCAACTCCTGAAGCGTCTCGACGGCTACCCCGAGAAGTTGGCAAGCCTTGACGATGCCCGTTTCCGCAAGGCCTTCGCCAGCGACAAGAAGCACGGGCGCGACAGCTACCGGGTGATCCTGCCCGGCCCGGACGGCGTGGCCGAGGTTACGCTCGCCCGCACGGCGGCGACCGTGGACCGGGCCGTGGATGCGCTCCACGAAGCGATCGGTTCTGCGTGGCGGGCAGCAGAGGTAGCGAACCGATGACTGGACCCAAGAAGAGCTTCATACGGGTCGCCGACCTGGTCGCTCAGATCCTCGTCGATCAGGGTGTCCAGCACGTGTTCCTGGTGACGGGCGGGGCGGCGATGCACCTCAACGACGCCATCGGCCGGTGTGACGGTCTGGAATACGTGGCCTGTCACCACGAGCAGGCCTGCGCGATGGCGGCCGAGAGCTACTTCCGGGCCAACGGTCGTCTGGCCGCGGTGAACGTCACCGCCGGCCCTGGCGGTACGAACACCATCACCGGGGTGTGGGGTGCCTACGTCGACTCGTGCGGCATGGTCGTGATCTCGGGACAAGCCAAGCGCGAAACGATGGCCCGCAGCTACGACCTCCCGCTCCGTCAGCTCGGCGACCAGGAGATCGACATCGTTCGGGTGGTCGAGCCCATCACCAAGTACGCGACCTGCGTCACGAAGCCCGACGACATCCGCTACGAGATCGAGAAGGCCATCTACCTGGCTCGCTCGGGTCGGCCAGGGCCCACGTGGGTCGACATCCCAGGCGACGTGCAAGGTGCCCTCGTCGACCCTCTCACACTTCGCCCGTTCGACTCGACCCAAGTGGAGGAGCATCCTGTCCCCCTGCAGGGGACTGCCGTCGAGGCAGCGGCCGCCGATGTAGTCGCCCGGCTGGCCCGGGCGGAGCGCCCGGTCATCCTGGCGGGTGGTGGCATCCGCATCTCCGGCGGATACGAGGCGTTCCTCCAGCTCGTCGACCACCTCCAGGTGCCGGTCACCACAGCCTGGAACTCCCACGATCTGATCTGGGACGACCATCCTCTCTACGTCGGTCGGCCAGGCACGATCGGCGACCGTTCTGGCAACTTCGCCGTTCAGAGCTCGGACTTCCTGCTCGTGCTCGGCTGCCGCTTGAACATTCGCCAGATCAGCTATGCGTGGGAGCACTTCGCCCGGGCGGCCGAGCTGGTCATGGTCGACATCGACGAAGCCGAGCTGCGGAAACCGACCGTGTCGGTGGACGTGCCCGTGCACGCCGACGTGGCCGAGTTCATGCGGGCCGTGCTCGCACGACCCGCGCCCACGCCGTCGCCCGCGCACCAGCGGTACCTGAGTTGGTGCAAGGAGCGCCAACGGCGCTATCCGGTCGTCCTGCCCGAGTACCGGCAGGCCGGGGAGCCGGTGAACCCGTACTGTTTCGTAGAGACGCTGTTCGAGCACCTGGAGGACGGCGAAGTGGTCGTGACCGGCGACGGTACGGCCTGCGTCACCACCTTCCAGGCGGCCAGGATCCGCCCCGGCCAACGACTCTGGACCAACTCCGGATGCGCAGCGATGGGCTACGACCTGCCCGCGGCCGTGGGCGCGTACTACGCGCTCCAGCCGAGCCGGGTGGTGTGCATCGCGGGCGACGGAAGCATCCAGATGAACCTGGCCGAGCTCCAGACCATCGCCAGCCACGGCCTGCCCATCAAGATCTTCTTACTCAACAACCGGGGCTACCACTCGATCCGCCAGACCCAGAGCAACTACTTCCCGGACAACATCGTGGGCTGCGGGACGGAGAGCGGGCTGGGCTTCCCCGACCCGGAGCAGCTCGCCAAGGCGTTTCGCTTCGGCTTTGGCCGCATAGCCGTACACGATGATCTGGAACTCGGCATCAAGGCGGCGCTCACCAGCGAAGGCCCATATCTCTGTGAGGTGGTCCTCGACCTGCGCCAGCAGTTCTCGCCCAAACTCAGCTCCAGGAAGCTCGACGACGGCCGCATGATCTCCGCACCTCTCGAGGACCTGGCTCCGTTCCTCTCACGCGACGAGCTGGCTGAGAACCTGCTGGTCCCACCCGTGGAGCAGTGACAGGTGCAGGGACGGGCATCACCCGACACGGTCGGGGGAGCCTGTGGATGCCTGCGGCGCCAGTAGTACCCCGATCGCACACAACAAGAGCAGGGGATTGAGGAAGACCCCGGCATTGACCCCGGCATCACCGCCGACGCCCGGCAAATGGAAGATGTTCTTCGGGATGCACAGTAGGGCCGCCAGACAGAGGAAGGCGACCGCCCTGGCGTCGAGTCGTTTCTCGCCCATTACGAGTGCCACCGGGATGAGTAGCAAGATCAAGTTGTAGTCGGCCGACACCGTCGGGAACACGACAATGGCCAGGCACAGCAAGGCCACCTGGCGCCAATACTCTTGCACCCTGCTCGCCAGCACGGCGGCTCCGGCGATCAGGAGGGCGCTGGCCGCAGTCAGGGCACCCGCGAACTGGGCGCCGAACGTGGCCGCGGCAGTTGTGCCGGCCGACGAGATGATCGTCGCCTTCAGCCCGCAGTACAACGACGTGCAGAACGGGACACCGCCGTTCCCTTCGACGTAAGTCGACTGGTAGAAACGGAGCCCGCGTGTCAGACCCGTCACGTGGTGGGAGAGCCCTCCTCTCAGGAGGGCGAGGGACACCAGCGTCTCAACAACGGCCAGCAGGATGGCCATCACCGCATATCGGTACCGCCCTCGTCGCCAGAAGAGGCTGACGAATATGACTGGGTACCCCTTCATGGCAATCGCGCACGACAGAAGCAACCCGGCTCGGACGTCTCGGCCGTCTCGCGCCAGGTAGACGGCACCGAGAAGAAACATGAAGACTAGCAACACGAAGTTGCCGCGATCGATGGCGAACAGCACCGGATAGCTGAGCAGGAACGCGACCACCACCTGGCTCCCCTGCACCACGTTTTCCTTCAAGAGGGGCCAGACGGCCATTCGCACCAGGCACATCATGACCACCACGACAACGAGCGCCAGCCCGACCCTATTGGATAGCACCGTGAGAGGGAGGGTGATGGCGTAGCTGAACGGCAGATAGTTCGAGGTACCCGTGCCGTACGGGTCATGGCCGCGCATGGGCTCGACGACCGCCGAATAGTCGGTGAACCGTTCGCCGGGCCGATGAAGGAAGGTATTCAACGGCCATGGCTGATGGAAGCCGGCCCCGAGGACGATGGCCTCGAAGACTCCGAAGGTGACGCCGGCGAAAACGATCGTCACAAAGATGGATTGGCCGGTGGCGACCGACACCAACATGCTCCGTATCTTCGCCGAAGCGCCATCCGGGCTTTCCATGGTCAAGCAGGCCCCGTAGACGAGCGGGCACAGACATCCCCGTCTTGGCCGAGCAGGACGGACCAGCGCACACTGTTCTCAACCTCGTCATAGATTTCGCGCACCACCTTGCCCGTGGCCAGCAGCTGGATCGCCTCATTTTGGTAGAGGGTCCTCCCGGCCCGACGGGGGTCGATCCCGGCGAGACAGCCGAGAGCGCCCTGTTGGAGCAGTAAGAGCACGGGCATTTCCCGGTTGATGCGCGAGACACGGAACCCCCCGGTCTGGATCGCAGTGTCGAGCCAATTCATCTGGATGAGAGGTGCGAGCATGTAGTTCGCGATCTTCGTAGACCCGGTGACCAGCGCGTACCGCTCCAGGTGGAGCCGACGGCCGGCCGACTGCACGGCGAAGAGGTCCGACGTGACGCGGCCCCCCTCGAACCGGTAGGTGTTGAGGTAACTGAGACCGTTGAAGACAGTAGCGAGGATCAAGCCTCCCGCCAGCAAGCGGTGCAGGATCGACGACGGCAAGGAAGGTCCTCTCTGCAGGGTGAGCATCGTGCCAAAGAATGCGCCGCAGACCAGAGGAAGAACGAGGGTATATGCCTTCATATATTGATAGTTATTCATATAGTAGTTTCCGTTTATGAGATGATCATCGAGGTAATAGTTCTTGACGAACGTGATAGCGATAAAGGCCGCTGGGGCCAGCCAGAACGCGGGATCGAAACGCCGATTGCGCAGCGAGCTGCTGAACAGCAGGCTGAGTACGACCGACGACAGCATCAGGGTGACGAACAGGTCAGAATGGTCACGGGGAATGAGGCTGTATCCCCGATAGGAGCCGTAGATGTTCTGGATCCCGAGTATCTCTGACGGGAAGGCCCATTTCGGTTGCGGAAACCCACCGTTCTTGGCATTGGCGAGATTGGCTGCCAAGCTCCCCATCCACCGGATGGCGTAGGGAAAGACGATCGCCAGTCCGACCACGACGGCCCCCACCACTCGGAGGAGCCACCTCCATTCCAGCCGACGGCGAGTGAGAAGTGCGAGGCCCGCGGTCAAGAACGACAAGGCCAGTATCACGCTGGCAGCCTCGTTGAACGAAACCATGAGCGCGGCGAACAGAAAGCTCGCGGTGCAGAGGAAGCGGGCCTGCTCCAGCCTGGTGATCCGTTGCCGGGCATTGAGCTTCACTCGCAATGCCTGACCCAACCAGAGAAGAAAGAGCACGGCAGGGGCGGTGAAGGCCTGCGCGTACTGGCCCTCCAGCAAGGTGTTGAGCCCGTTGGCGTTGAGCACGAGGAGCGAGCCAGTCACCATCGCCGCCGTGGCAGAGAGTCCCAGGAGATCCCGAAGGGCATAATACATCACCACCAGCAGCATCCCGACGGCGAGCACGAGGAGCTCGTATTCGACCATGTACGGATGATCCTTGGCAAGAAGCTTCGTGAAGATGGCGATGTTGGCGGGGTACCCCCAGCGAAAAGCCTTCAGCAGAAACTCTGAGTCCACGTACGAGTTGAAGCGCAAGGACTTGAGGTTCGACGCCTTGGCCACCCCGATGCTCGGCTCGCCGGTCTGTCGCCGGATATCCGCCTCGGCTCGATGAAGGGTCCCCCCGGTCCGGAGGAATTGCGCCGTCTCGGCGTAGCCCACCTGGTCGATCCCGACCCGGTAGGGCGTCGTGAAGCTCCCATTGCTGATCCCGGGGGCGGCCACGAGGAACAGGAGGGCAAGCGCCAGCAGTCCGAGTCCTACATGGGCCCTGACGGCCTTGACCGCTCCTTGGACGAGCTCCGCCAGCTGACCGGTCACGTATCCGGGCGCCGCAATGGCGGCGAGGGCTAAGACGAAGATGGTCACCGCCACCGACTGGACGAGCACATGGTCAATCGGGCGGTTCAGCATCAGCGTGTAGGAGCTGACGACCGACAAGAGGCCGATGCCTATCAACGGAGCAAGTGCCCATGGTAAAAGGTTCGTCCTGAACTTCCGAGGCAGCCCAACGATAAGGATGGGCATGCCCAGCCCACAGGCGACGACATAAATTGTCGCCATTTCGAGCGCTGGCTTCAGGATGTTGGCTCTCCTACGAACGCCAGGAGGTCACCCTGCGCTCGGACGGCGAAGCTGCGCGCGATCAATGCGCAAAACAGGACGGTGATGCTGGCGAACAGCGCGACAACGACAGCCGACCGGACGAGGGGGCGCAGAACGTGGGAGCCGGTGTAGGTGATGGTCAGCTCGTCCACACTCCCTGAGAACCGACGTTCGTGGTTGTAACCTACCCCGGCGCGTATATTGGCGAGGCTGATGACGAACGGAGCCCTTTGCAAATCAGCGACCAGCTTGCCGTCAAGACTGGCTCGTATGCCATCGCCAGTGAAATCTAGGTGCACGTGATGGGGAATCTCCAACGACAGCTGCTCGGTGAGGATGACCCCACGGACCGAGTTCGAGCTGGGCGGGTACACGATGGCCAAGCGACGAGGAGGGGAAAGCTCGATGCGGACACCTCGATCGAACGAGTCGGTCTGCATGAGGTTCTCGTACCGATCGAATGGCGCAGCGGGTTCGCTATTCCCGCCGGAGAACAAGATGTCAATATGCAGGTCATTCGGACCGGCCGCTGGTGACACAGCCGGGCCGTTCATTCGACTGAAATCCTTGATGACCGAGGCCGTCGCGTGAGGCACGTCGAGAATGTGCGTAGCATAACGGGCCGGTTTGGCAAGTATCAGAGCGAGAGCGACAATCATAAGTGACAGGACGACGCCCATCCCCATGCTCACAGCACCCGGAGAAATCTCGGTCCCTCGCCTCAGGGCATGCACCTCTCTATGTCGAAGTCATATGCCGGGAGTTGATCGAAGTTGATGCCGTACCCAGCCAAGGCGATCGCAGCGTGACCGGGAAAGCGCGAGAAGCATAGCCTGGGTTCCGCAGTTCTCTTGCTGGTCAGGGCGAAGACGCCAGCGGCCGGATGGTGATCGTGCCCTCGACGAGAGAGATCTCGTGCTCCAGGGTCTGGGTGGCCGTGGCCGCCCCGCCCGAGTCGACCCTCAGCTCCGTCAGAGGTCCTAGCACCCGTCCGTGCCACGGGCATCGGAGCTTGCCCCCGCGGCACGGAGCGGCGTCCAGGCCGGCGCCCTCGTGCAGGCACATCCTGGGAAAGACCGCGATCTCGTCGTCTCGCAGCTCGAGACGGAGGCCCAGGTGGTCCTCCTCGCCGAACAGTACAGGCCCGGCGTGGAGCTCCTCGAGCGAGTACGTCGCCGGAGCCGGCGGCGGACGGCCGGGGGGGGGAATGACGTTCTGGTCCGTGAGTCTCATGGTGGCTCGAAACCCATGACCGGTATCGTCCCTGACGAAGCGATAGCCGCGGGCTCGCAGCCATCCTCGACGGGTCCGCATCGGGACGTCCCCTGCCATCAGGCTGTCGTAATTCCTCCGCAGGAGCCAGCGGATAATCGGCTTGAGAAGTTGGAAGATCCGGGAGCTGCCCACGTGGTAGGTAGTCGTCACCAGGGTGGTGTCCTCGGTCACCGACTCGAAACGCGTCTCGACGACCAATACGAACATGAACAGGGTGGTGAAGTAGGTCTGGACGGACTCAGAGACGGCGTAGTTGTAGACGACGAGCGGGAACACCAGGCCGAGGACAGACTGGAAGTTGACGGTGGCGATCGTGTCGTCCCCGACATCGGCTAGCACGGTGTCGACCAAAGGGTGAATCACGTTCAGGTGGGGCACGTCCTTGTAGTTCCAATCGGCATCAGACGGCCGGTATTGGCCCTGGTGAGAGACGCTGAAGGAGAAGAAATGGAGCCCATGTAGACCGAGTTGAGTGACCAGTTCCTGAGTGTTTCTCCTCATATGATCTCCTCAGATTGCCGAAGCCATAGTAAGGATATTGCCCAGCCGTAGGGGCAGAGATGGCCCGCGGAGGCCAGAGAATGGCACGGACGCGCCGATCAGATGAGCGGCGTGCTTGATCAAGTAGGTGATGGGGAAGGTGTTGCTGGACTTGGTGATGCGCAGCACCTCGAAACCGCTTTTTCGAAGCATGGCCGAGATCGTCGCTGGCCGGAACAGCTGGGGATGTTGTGGACAGTAGGCGGGCCACCGTCGTCTGGCTACACGCGACAGGACGGATGATTCGTCGTGGGTCACGACTATCAGTTGAGCTCCTGGCGTGAGGCGCGACCGCACTTCTCGAAGGGTTTGGAGTGGGTCGAGCAGATGGTCCAGTACGTGGATCATTGCTGCGAGTGAGAGGTCGAGAGCATCGTCCCCCAGTTCCTCCAATGTCTTCACTATGGTCGCCGGATGGGACTGCACGGCGTCCCGAAGTTGGCCGTGTACGGCGCGGTTCGGCTCAACGAGCCACAGATGGCTGAGGTCCGCCTGTTGAGCAAGGGCTCCCGTGAACAGCCCGACATCAGGTCCGAGTTCGAGGTAGCCGCCCTTTGCTCGCCCGTTGCCGAGTGCAGCTTTGACGTAGCCCCGTTGCGTGGCCACCAACGCTGGAAGCTCGATGCCCGCCGTGTTGTCGGGCATATCACCGTAGAGGTGGGCGAGACCGTCCACGGTGAGGTACATGGGGCAGTACAGCAGGCCACACGACGTGCATCGAGCGTAGGAGAAGAACAGCGGGCGGTTGAAGAACCCTCGCCAGCTCTCTGAGATCACCTCGAATGGAGCGCTCTCGGCCGGGACGGCCGAGCGCGTTTCAAGAGGGCCCTCATGCCACGCGCCGCATCCGGGGCAGACGCGCCGGCCGACGAACCCCCCTGGTTTGCGCCCGCTGTACGGATCGGTCATAAGCGCCGAAATTACTTGTCGAGCTCACCGAGAGACGACATGATCCCCTGAGTCTCACTAATTACGAAGTTGGGCCGCTGTTTGACCTCTTCGTAGATGAGAGCGATGTATTCCCCGATCACGCCCAGAAGGCAGAAGAGGAAGCCGAACAGGAGCAGGAGCAAGGACACGATGGTCCCGAAGCCGGGGAAGGGAACGCCCACAAGGAACGCGCGGGCGGTGAACGCGCCGAGGCTGACGAACGACAGCCCCGCCAGCATGACCCCCAGGAACGATGCCAACTTCAAAGGCACGTACGAGTGGGCCAGGATGCCCTTCGTGGCCAAGTCGAAGACTTTGAGGGTAGAAGCCTTGCTCTCACCCGCGTACCGTGGTTCGCGAGGGTGCTCTACGCCGATGGTCTTGAACCCCGCCCAGGCGAACAGGCCTCGCACGAAACGGTTGCGCTCCGGCATGCGGTTGATCGTGTCGTACACCTTCCGGTCGACGAGGCGGAAGTCCGAGACGTTGCGCGGGATGCGGTTGCCGGTGAGTTTGTTGGCCACCAGGTAGAACAGCTGGGAATTGAGGCGGCGGATAGGGCCCGTGCCCTGACGCTCGGTCACGACCCCGTGCACGTGGTCGTAACCCGCTTCCCATTTGCGGATGAACTCGGGGATTACCTCAGGCGGATCCTGGAGGTCTGCGGTCATGAGGACCACGGCATCTCCCCGGGCGTACGCCATGCCGGCCGTCAGCCCGCCGTCCATCCGGAAGTTGCGGGCTAGGCGGATGATCTTGAAGCGGGGGTCGGCCTCGCGGATCTCGACCAGCCTGTCGTAGGTGTCATCCGTCGAGCCGTTCTCGACGATCAGTACCTCGAACCCGTACTGCCGCTCGCGGTCGAATACCGCGGCCAGCCGTCGAGCCAGTTCCTTGATGCATTCGCTCTCGTTGTAGGCGGGGACGACGACCGAGATCAGCTTGCGCCCGTCGTCCTCCGACTGCGCCCTGCTGTTCGTCGTCGCCTCCGCTTTGTGCTCAGTCATCGTCATCGTCTTCTTTGTGCTCAGTCATCGTCATCGTCTTCGTTCTCAGCCAGCGCGGCACAGCCGGTGCCCACGGGGGCCAGCTTCGGGTCGGCCACGAACTCGTGGATCGACTCGATCACGAAGTCGAGCATCTCGTCGGTGAGCCCGGGCCACACCCCGATCCAGAACGCCTCGTTGGCCACCAGATCGGTCGTGACCAGGTCGCCCACCACCCGGTAGGTGGCCCCCTCGTAGGCCGGCTGGCGCACGAGGTTGCCACCGAAGATCTGACGGGTGGCGATGCGACGCGACTCGAGGTGATGCACCAGATCGGCTCGGCGGAACCGGGCGCCGGGCCGCACGGTGACGCCGAAGCCGAACCAGCTGGGGTCACTGCCCGGCGTGGGCATGGGGAGGATGAGCTCGTCGACGTCCTGCAGGCCCTCGCGGAGACGCTGCCAGTTGCGCTTGCGCGCGGCGATGAAGCCCGGCAATTTCGGCAACTGGGCGACGCCCACCGCGGCCTGCATGTCGGTGAGCTTGAGGTTGTAGCCGATGTGGCTGTAGGTGTACTTGTGGTCGTAGCCGTAAGGCAGCTGACCCAACTGCCAGTCGAAACGGCGCCCACAAGTGTTGTCGTTGCCCGGCGCGCACCAGCAGTCGCGTCCCCAATCACGGAAGGACGCGAGGATCTTGCGCATCGAGCCCTTCTTGGTCAGCACGCAACCGCCCTCGCCCATGGTGATGTGGTGGGCCGGGTAGAAGCTGACCGTGGCGAGGTCTCCGAACGTCCCGGTGAGCCGACCCTCGTAGGTCGACCCCAGAGCGTCGCAGTTGTCCTCGATCAGCCACAGACCGTGCTCGTCGGCCAGCTCCTTCGCCACCGCCAG
>CAZRID010000042.1:0-14335 GCA_964600055.1 uncultured Acidimicrobiaceae bacterium | reverse complement strand
GACGGTCTTGAAAACCGTTGGGCCCGATTCGGGTCTCGTGGGTTCGAATCCCACCCCCTCCGCTGGCCGCCAGCGGTGGCGAAGCGGCGCCTAAAGGTCGACCGGTCGGGACAGGCTGTAGCCCTGTGCCCACTCGACGCCGACGGACTCGAGCACGGTGAGGTCGGCCACGCGTTCCACCCGCTCGGCGATGAGGGTGATACCTGCCTGCTGGCACCAGGCCGAGCCTTCGGCCAGATTGAATCGAGCCATTGGGCTGTCGGCGAGACCGCTCAGCACGTCCACCTTGATGCAGTCGGGTCGAAGTTCAGAGAGGATGGGTTTCAGGACGTGGAGATCCTCGAGCGGGACGTCGTCGATGGCGACACCTGCACTGGCCTTGCGGATGAGACGGAACATCTCCTCACCACGGGGGTCTCGCGATGCCGAGTAGGGAAGGTCGATAATCAGCCTGTCCTGCAGATCCCTGGGGATCATCTCGACCAGCTCGGGGACAGAGTCGAGTGATGCGTTGACACAGAGAAAGGCCTGGTTGGGGACTCGCACCAGCGACCTGATCGCAGCCCGGACGGCAGCCATGTCGAGATCGGGCTCCAGGCCGAGCTCACGCCCGATGCGAAACCATAGACCTAGCGGAATCCGGGGGGCGGCGGGGAACCGGGACAAGGCCTCGAAACCGCGAGCTATAGGAAGCCCGTGTGTGATCCGATAGATGGGCTGGAAGAGGGTCTGGATCTCACCTTCTGAGATGATCCTTGGCAGGTCACGCTCGACGGCCCGCTCCCACTCCCAGTATCGGGCGAGTGCCATGAGGTCGCTCTGGGAGGCTCTCGCATGATGCGGGGAATCGAGGACCTTGTTCACCACTCGGTAATCGACAATGCCCGGAAGAAACTTGAGTTGCCGGAGACGCGGTCGAAGGCCCTGACCCCGCGTTTGCACATGCTGCAACTGGTGCGTCTGGCTGCACAGGGGCCCAACGACCTATCCACGACCGCGACGCTGATCAAGAACTACGAGGTGACCGAGTGAACCCCTTCCGTAATTGGGATCCACAGTCCCAATTAGCAGCGCGGTCGAATCATGCAACCACCCGCCACGTTTAACGTATGACGTGGTGCCCACCCCGGCACCCTGGAGAGGTGGCCGAGTGGTCGAAGGCGCTCGCCTGCTAAGCGAGTAGGGGGCGTTAAGCCTCCTCGAGGGTTCAAATCCCTCCCTCTCCGCGAGGATGACAGACCACTAGCCGCCCGAGTCGATCCAGCTCTCCACTACGTCTGCCAGCAGCGGCAGTGTCATCGCCCCGCTGGTGAGCAGCGTGTCGTGAAAGCCCTTGATGTCGAAGTCGTTCCCCAGCCTTCTCTCGGCCTCGGCCCGGAGACGCATGATCTCGAGCTGACCCATCTTGTAGGAGAGCGCCTGGCCTGGCATCCCGATGTATCGGTCGATCTCCTGTTCGACGGTGAGACGCCCGATCGGGGTCCACTCGAGCAGCCAGTCGATCGCCTTTTCCCGGGACCATCCCATAGCGTGCATCCCGGTGTCGACCACCAGCCGGCCCGCCCGCCATGCGTCGGCCGTGAGCATGCCGAGACGGTCGACATCGCTGGAGTAGAGCCCCATCTCGTCGGCGAGACGCTCGGCGTAGAGACCCCATCCCTCGGTGTGGGCGTAGACCTGGGTGTAGCGGCGGAACATGGGGATCCCGTCCAGCTCGGTGGCCAGTGACCGGTCGAAATGGTGGCCGGGGATCGCCTCGTGGAAGTGGGTCGATTCATATTCGAAACGGTCCCGCTCCTCAGGCTTGTAGGTGTTGAGGAAATAGGTGCCTTCCCGGGAGCGGTCGGGTGGGGGCTGCATGTAGTAGGCGGGGGGCATGGCCGGGGCCATCGAGGCTGGGACGGGAACCACCTGACACGGTGTCTCCGGTCGGGCCCCGAACCAATCGTCAACTGCCTCCCAGGCCCGGGTGATGGTGGCTCGGGCGTGGTCCAGCATCTCGTCCTCGGATGTGAAGCGGAATGAGGGATCGGTATGCAACTTCTCGAAGATCGCCTCCATCGTGTCGAGCCCGAGGGCCAGTTCACCAACGGTCGTCCACTGTTCGGGAAGGATGTGGGTTGCCCACTCCAGCCCGACCTGATGGATCTCCTCCGGGTTGCGGGAGATCTGGGTGTACTTGTGGATGAGATGGCCGTAGATCGTCTCCCCATTCGTCATCCAGACCAGGCCCGACTTCTCCGGTGGCCGGGACACCGGGGCCACGTGCTCGACGAGACCATCGCGGTAGGTCGCGATGGCCGGCTTGATCACGTCGGCCACGAGACGCTCGGCCCGATCCCGCCAGCCCTGCTGGTCGGCGCCCTCGGGCAGCTTGAGCTGGAGGAAGGGGTCGGTGTCGAGCGATGAGGCGAGATAGCCGTCGAGTTGGCCGACGACACGGTCGAGGGCGGCCTCGGGGGGCGTCATCCCTTGGGCAGCGTTGGCCCGGATCAGGGCGAGGGCGGTGGCGAGATAGATCCCTGTCTTGCTGTAACGCGTGAGCAACGCCTCGGCTTGGTCGGCGTCGGTGACTGTGTTCTGCTGGGTGTCGGAGAGAAGCCGGGTGTGAGCCCCGAGGTAGGGGTCAACGGCGGCCACCATGAACCTGTCCTCGATCTCGTCTGCCCAGACCCCGGCCTCGTGGATGAGGAGGTCCCGGGTGATCCGGTCCTGCAGATCGAGCCCGGTCGGGTCGGTGGTCTCGGCCGAGGACTTGATCTCCCGAAACTTCAATGAGATCTGACCCAGCCAGTCCTCATTGAAAAGGGGCAGCTGGTCGTCGAATCGGTGCTCGCCGCGGACGGTGGCGATGGTGGGCTTGTACTCGGAGTACGCCAGCCAGAACCTGTCGGCGAGGTCGTGCAGAGTCAAGGTTCGTGCCTCTTGTCGATCGACCGCACCGTACCGACATCAAACAGCCAGCGCTTAGGCTGGAGTTGACCCGCAACCCCAACCATGTCCTACCCCGAGCCTCGTTACAACAGCGACACCGGAGCACTCACAGCCATGTTCCGGCCCTCCGATCACGAGCCTGAGCTGAGCTATCCCTCAGGAGGAACCGTGCACTATCTGGCCTCCGGGGAGTCAACCGGGGGTGAGTTCGGTCTGTACCGGTGGGAGATGGCAGCGTCACCGAGCGGCCCGGAGCCGCATTTTCACAAGACTATCTCCGAATCGTTCTATGTCCTCTCCGGAAGCATGCGGTTGTATGACGGAGCGAGTTGGGTCGACGGCAAACCGGGCGACTTCCTGTTTGTCCCCGAGGGCGGCATCCATGCTTTCAGGAACGAGTCCGGTGAGCCGGCCTCGATGCTGATTCTGTTCGCACCCGGCGCAGCTCGTGAGGACTACTTCGAAACCCTGGCGCGGGTCGCCGAGGGCCTTGTGCTCAGTGACGAGGAAAAGACCGAGTTCTATTTGCGACATGACACCCACTGGCTCTGAACCGCCATCTCAAGAACCGGTGAATTCCGAGACTCCGTTCGGTCAAAGAGCAGTGAGAGTTACCTGGAGGGCATTCCGGCTGCTCGATCGTCATCGGAAAGGGATCGTTGAGATGCAGCCTGGCTCTCATGGGCGAACAGCAGATTTCCGCCCGCGGCTCGAACCTCTCGCAAGGAGGTCGGTGTCAATCAGACAGGCGGCCGAGAATAGGGGGGACCGATGAAGGCCATAACCATCCCGATCCTGCCCTGCGCCGACCTCAACGAATCCATCGCGTTCTATGAAGCACTCGGATTCCGACGCACCTACCGCCAGCAACGCCCGAACCCGTATGCGGTGGTTGAGCTTGGCGACATCAAAGTTCATCTCTTTGGCATTGAAGAGTTCGATCCCGCATCGTCGTATGGCAGTGCAATCGTCGCGGTCTCCGACCCCGACGCCCTCTACGCGGAGTTTGCCGAGGGGCTCCGTGCACGATTCGGGAAGCTGCCGAGCTCGGGCATCCCCCGAATTCTCAGACCTCGAAAGAGGCATGGAACGGTTCGAGGGTTCAGCGTGGTCGACCCGGGTGGCAACTGGCTGCGAGTGTCGCGGCTTGGCGACACCGAGGAAAACTCAGCGCAGGCCAGCACCACCGGACTGGCACGTGTCATCGAGAACGCGGCGAGGCTTGGTGACGCGAGAGGTGATGACGGTGGGGCGCTGACACTCTTGCGGAACGGGCTCGACAAGTTCCCCGACGCCTCTCCGGTCGACCGTGCCCGTGCGTTGCTGTACCTCGCGGAACTCCATGTCAGGGTCGGTGACCAGGGGAGTGCAACTGAATCTCTGGTGGAAGCGGAAAGCATCGGGCTTTCAGGGGCCGACCGTGAATCCATAGCCCTCGACCTGGAACACGCTTGGGAGGTGGTGGGGGGGTTAGGGGGCGAGCAAACCAACCCTTGACACTGCCCCTCAACCAGAGGTAGGTTCGGAAGCGTTGGCAATCGATTGCGAAAGCGCGACGGGAGAACAAGGTCTATGGGTGACAAGCAACGCATTGGTTACGTAGCGCTCGAGGACATGACGCCGGAGATGCGCTCCGAGATGGAGCGTTGCGCCCGGGAAGGCACACCTCGACCCGAGAGCACGGCTATTCGCGCCCATGTCCCGGCGGCGTTCTGGTTCTTCGCCGAGAGCTGGAACAACCTGTTCCGCAACGGGATCCTGGACCACGACATAAAGGAACTGTGCCGCGTCTACATCTCCCGGTCGGTGAAATGCGAGTACTGCGGGAACCAGCGTTCTGAGAAGGGAAAGAGCCTGGGTCTGTTCGAGGGTCAGTATGACGATCTGTTGAACTTCGAGAGCTCCTCGGTGTACGACGAGCGGCAGAAGGCGGCCCTTTCCTACGCCGAGGCCATCGCCTGGCACCTGGACACCGACGACGTGTTCTGGGAGCGTATGCACAGTCATTTCACCGAGCCCGAGCTTGTCGAGCTGGGATGCATGATCGGCCTCACCCTCGGTCAACAGAGCTGGCTCCGTCTGCTCAACATCGAGCACCACGAGGTGCTCGACCAGGGTGGTGCCGCGATGGCGCCTGGTTTCGAGACCGCCGAGGACCTGGCCAAGAGCAAGTCCTCGGAGGATTATTGGGCAAAGATCTGAGGGCTGCGCTCACCAGACAACGTGAGCGTCAGGGCTCCGCTCGGGTGTAGTCCTCCAGATCGATGTTGCTGCTCACCTTCTTGCCTTCCTTGAGCATCAGGTTCAGAAGGAACTGCCGGTTGAGCAGGACATTGCGAATCCTGATGCCACGCGAGGTCCGGGGCGCTAGGAAGGCTCCTGCCCTGTCACCACCCTTCTGGCACTCTTGGGCATAGCCGCGTACAGCCGTCTCGTATCGGGCGAAGGCCGTTCGATAATCACCGTTGGCGGCAGACAGCTCTCCGGCGAGGACATAGGCGGCGACGATCGCGGTGCCGGTTCCCATGCCCCCCAAGGTGGCGCCGCAAGCGGCGTCGCCGACCAGAGCCACCCTGCCCTCGGACCAGGTGTCGAGGTCAACCCGGCTGATGGAGTCGAAGTAGAGGTCATCGGCGTTCCGTAGCGAGGCGATCAGATTGGGGACCTCCCACCCGACGCCGTCAAATGCACCTTCGAGTGTTCGCTTCTGCTGTCCGATGTCTCGGCGGTCGAAGTCGATCTGTTCGGAGGCAAAGATGAACAGAGTGCTGGCTTTGGTCGGGTCATGGTGGTCGGGACCGACGCTGGCCAGCTTGCCGGGGACGTTGTACATCAGTGTGTCCGCGCCGGGCCCCAGGTAGTTGGGGAGATCCCATCCGGCGAGGTAGTAGCCGAGGTGGCTGACATGCTGCGGCCCGTCGCCGAAGATCAGTCTGCGCACATTGGAATGTATCCCGTCGCCGCCGATGACCAGATCGAAAGTGCGAGCGGTCCCGCTCTCGAAAGTCACCTCGACCCCGGCGGCAGACTCGCTCATTGCTGATATCGAGTCGCCAAAGATGTACTCGGTGGTTGGGCGGCTCCGCTTGTGGAGCAGATGAGCAAGGTCGGAGCGCAGGATCTCCAGCTCGCCACCGGCGAAATCGGCCGGCAGATAGAGCTGGGTGCGGCCACCCTCGTCGATGAACCGCAAGGCGGTGCCGCCAGTTTGGTGAAGGCGGAGGTCGTCCATCAATCCCATGCGCTCCAGAACTGTCCGATGCGCCGGACCGCGGAAATCCACGGCATAGCCGCCGCCGCGCATCGTTGGCGCCACCTCCACCACCGTCGGCCTGAACCCGTACCGACCCAACAAATAGGCCAGTGCGGGCCCAGCCACACTGGCGCCGGATATGAGGACATTGGCGTTCTCCACGTTCTGGCTCCCTTATGAGATGCTTGTCCTTTGTGTCCGGCAGACACAGTATATAGTAGACACAGATTGACAGCCCCCGAGAATCGGAGCCCAAGATGACGCCCGCTGACTACCCGAGCCACGCGCGCACGATGGAGCTGCTCTGGGGGCTGCGCGCTCCATCCACCCGGGGGCCGAAGGCATCCTTCAACCTCGAGGACATCACAAAAACTGCCATTCGCGTGGCCGACCACGAAGGATTGCCTGCGGTCTCGATGCAACGCCTTGCCGACGAGCTCGGTTTCACCAAGATGGCGCTCTACCGACACGTTCCGGGCAAAGAACAGCTGGTTGCGGCGATGGTCGATGTCGCCGTTGGCCCTCCGCCGCGACTGGGGAAAGCGGGCAGTGGTTGGCAAGCCCTGCTCACGGAATGGGCGACCGTCATGTTCGACATTTTTGTGCGTCATCAATGGCTGCTGGATGCCACCATTGGCCCGCGGGTGATGGGACCCAACGAGCTCGCGTGGTTCGACAAAGCGGTCTCCGCGCTCGAAGCGACGGGACTCGATGGTGGCGAGAGACTCGATGTCGTAGCGGTCGTCAGCGGACACATACGCACAATCGCCCAACAGACAAAGCCGCCACCTGATGGATCACCAATCACCCAAGAACAGTTCATCGAACCGATCGCCGAGATCATGCGGACTCACGGCGAGCGTTACCCCGCCATCGCATCCGCACTTGCATCGCCTCGCCTCGAGCCACGCCAGGGTGACGCCCTGAAGTTCGGCCTCGATCTCATCTTCGACGGCCTCAGGTTGCTGATCGAAGCTCGTTCTGTTCCATCCGGTGCCTGACCGGCGTGTCTCGGTCTTCGTGTGGTCAGAACGCCAGCGTGAAGCGGAGAGTCATCCGCTGGGTCAAGGTCATGCACCCACGGGCCGGAGGGCACGCACTGGGAGCTGCTACGTCAATTGGGGGCTTACGTCGCGCTTGAGTCATTCGCCTCGCGATGTCGGGACATAAGGGCCGTGACTGTATCCGCCCTGGAAACTCAGTTGCGTCTGGTCACCGCCGTGGGTTCGCCTCGAGGCGATCTCAGATGAACGGACCGTGTCGACGAAGCTCCTCCAGGGCAGATGAGAGATCCCGCCCGCGGTCGTAGCCGCGTTCACTGATCGCCTGCACCGCGGCGTGGGCTATGGTCCATGCGTCCTCGTCTGCAACCTCGCCTAGGGTCCGGAGGTCGTCGGCGTCGGCCGGTCGCCGTCGATCGTCTCTGGCCAGGAGCTTCATGGCGATCAGGTGCCCGGTTGTGGCGACCGGTGCGACGAGGCCATCAAGCACCTCGATTTGCTCGGCCGCTTCGACGATCTCTCGCTCGATGCCAGAGGACGCAAAGAGGAGGTCGGTGACCACACCTTGATCCTCGTGATGGGTGAGCCGAACTGTGGCCAGGCGCCCCGTTGCCTCCTGTTCCACCATCGTCCCCGGGACATAGCCCACCGCTGCAAGGCGGCGGATTACTGTTTCTGCTTCGGAGTCGTTGGCTGCATCTACGGCGAAGTCGGCATCTCGAGTGAGGCGCGGTTCGGCCCGAACGGACACCGCCAGCCCACCAACCAGAGCGAATCCCACTCCCAGATCGCTCAAGTCAGCGACACGGCGCCGCAGACTCGCCTCGAGGTTGGTCAGCGAGTCCTCGGCCATGTCGTCACCCTCCCCACCGCATCGCCGCCGGGAGCCATCGAACGGTCGGATAGCCAGGCCAGCACAACGGCCCGCACCTCGTCCTCCGTGGCTCCAGGTTGCTCGCGACGATGACGCTGGGCAACCAGCTGCCCTGCTAGCTCCACCATTTCCACCGCCAGTCGCATCCCGGACTTCACCCCTTTAATTCTACCGTTCGACCCCATTGCCGACGGGGTTGCCCCCGCAACCCCGCTCTCATGGGAAGCCGTGTTTGCACCTGTCGATTCTGCGGTGTGAGAGATTCGACGGCACCAGACTCAGCGGAGGGCCGAAGCCCCCATGGGTCGTGCCGTCGGCGGCGTGAACCACGAGTCAACAGCGGTAGTCGCTGGACAAGATGCTCAGGTCGGCTTGTCCTGGGATGTCTCCGGATGTGGCAAAGACATAAGGTCGAGCTCCTCGATACCCGCGAAGTCGTCGGGATTGCACGTGTAGAGCGGGAGATCGTTGGCGACGGCGACCGCCGCGATCATCGCGTCATAGGCTCGAGCCGTCGTCTTGCGTCCTGCTCGGCGTAGAGAAGCCGCCACCCTCCCGAACGCCCGAGCCGCTTCAACGTCAAACGGCAGCGGCTCGAAGTCGGCTTCTGCTTGCTGAAGATGGGCTTGACGTGCTCCACGCTCTCGCTCGGTGCTGGCCACCAGGGGCCCGACTGAGAGTTCGGCCAAGGTGATCGTCGAGATCAGTGGTTCATCGGGAAGGAGAGCAGCATCCCCGATCCGGCCCAGGAGTATGAGTGTGCTCGTGTCGAGCAGACCCCGCTCCCGGTGAGTCTTTCCGGTCACAATGACGGTTCGAGGGTGCCATCGAGATCCTCGCGAAGGCGGCGGGGATCCACTTCAGGAAGTCGAGACCAATGTTCGAGCACGACGGATGCCTTGAGCGGAGGCCCGGACAGAGGCCGGAGCTCTGCCACCGGTCTGCCGGAGCGGGTAACGGTGAGTTGCTCACCAGCGATCACCCGGTCGATGACCTCACCACCGTGGTTGCGGAGGTCTCGGATATTGACTTCAGGATTGCCCATGGCAGCCAATGTATCACATGTGAGACACTAGGGAAAGGGTGGCGCATGGGCCCTATCGGGCAGGAAAAAACCAGGTCCCGGACGAGCGCAAACCACAGAATCAGACGCCCTGACTCTGATCGGCGGCGTGGTCCGAACTGGTTCAGTCCACCGAGATGTAGGAGACATATACTCCGCCTCTCGCAACCGGCGCGACTCGACCAAGGCCCGATCCCAAGAGGACGATGACCAACGAATCTTCAACGCGGCGGAAGCCCATCGGTGCCGCTCTGCGAGGTTTCTCCAACCGACTGCTCCAGGTGATGGCCCTCTACGCACCGGGAGCCACAACAACGCGTGTCTGGCTCCACCGTTTGCGCGGGGTCCGCGTTGGGGAGGGCACGTTCATCGGCACTGCCGCCATTCTCGAGACGGATCGGCCCGAGTTGGTGACCATCGGCAAGAGGGTCAACATCGGGATTCGGGCGGTCGTTATCGCCCACTTCTGGGACGAGCTCGGCGTCGAGATCGGTGACGACGCATTTATCGGGCCCGGCGCCATCATCATGCCCAACACCCGCATCGGTGCTGGCGCCGTCGTTGCTGCGGGCAGCGTGGTCAACAGGTCCGTCCCCGATCTGACAATGGTGCGCGGCAATCCGGCCGAGCCCATCGCTCGGTGCACCGTCCCGCTTGGGCTGTCGACTCCCGTGGGAGACTTCATGCGCGGATTGAGGCCCATCCGCCCCAAGCAAAAAGCTGACTGATGGCTCGGCCTATCGTGGAGATCGTCCCGGCCGTCGCCCTCGATGTGCGCAGACGTCTCTTTGCTGCACTGTCGGAGGCGCTGGACCTCGATTTCTCCACCCCCGGGTCGACCCCTGCGGTGGCTGCTGGCCGCGTGCTGATCGACGAGGATCCCGGGAACATCGACCTGCCCACCCTCGTGCTTGGTGCGGCCCGAGGCCTGCCCGGATCGGACCCAATGGTGCAGTTCGCCGACTCGGACGCCGTTCCCGAGCCGCTCCGGGGTTGGTCGATCCCCGACGACGCGATCGGGATGGCGCACACGCTGGAGAGCGTTGGTCAGGCCACAGTCCTCGCCCGAGTTTCCGGTCGGCCCGTGTGGACAAGCGAGCAGCAAGACGGTGTCAGACTGGATCGGGCCGCTCTGGTCCCCGCCGAATTGGGCGATGCAGACACTCTCCTCGGTCGATGGGCACCACAGAGCTATTTCGACCTCCTTCCACTCGTCCATTTCTTCCGGTCGCTCGACCGCACCGACGCCTGGTCGCAGCCTCCACTCATGGCCTCGTTCATAATGGACGACCCGAACCTGCGTTCTGAGCGATACGGATACATCGATTTCCTCGAGCTCGCCGAACAGGGCTTTCACACTTCGGTGTCAACCATCCCCCTCGATGGCTGGCATATCCGATCGAGAGTCGCCGAGCTGTTCCGATCGCATCCCGACACGTTGTCCCTGCTTATCCACGGCAACAACCACACCCTTCACGAGCTCGAGGATGGCCGTGGCGACGAGGCCAGGCTGCGCATGTTGGCCCAAGCTCTCCGCCGGGCCCGATCGGTGGCTGCCCGTGCCGGCGTCGCGGTGGCCGAGGTAATGGCCGCTCCTCATGGTCGATGCTCGGAGGAATCCGCCAGAGACATGGCCCTGATCGGTTACGAGTCGCTCTGCATCAGCCGCCCGTTCCCCTGGCTTGACAAACCGCCTGGAGACCATCCGCTGGCCGGGTGGTGCCCGGCCGACGCCTCGACCCCGACCCCGGTGCTGCCCCGGATCCCCATCTCAGCCCGTCCCGATGCGCTGCCCTTGCGGGCCTATCTGGGACAGCCGATCATCGTGTATGGGCACCACTGGGATCTTGCCGATCAGCCAGATCTTCTCCACAGATGGGCGGGCGACATCGCCCGGCTGGGTGATGTCACTTGGGCGTCAGTGGGAGAAATATCCCGGCGGATGTTCTCCTGGCGCGCTAATGGCGATGCGTTGATCGTGCGGCCACACACCCGGGTGGTCGAGGTCGACCTCCCCGATTTCATCAACCGCATCACCGTCGACGCCCCCCCGGGACCGGGTTATGAGCTGGTAGAGATCGACCACGGAGCCAGGCTGACGACGATGCCGCGCGATGAGGCCGATTCCGTCGTCAGCGAAGGGCGGTCGCTCACAATCCGCCTGGTTGCTGAGGACGCGATCGCGGCCGACCAGGTCCCGGACCCCTTGTGGCGACCGTGGCCGATCATGCGGCGCCTGCTCACCGAGGCTCGCGACCGATCCCAACCGCGCCGCGACGCGTTACTGCGTCTGAGTGGGGCGCCAATGGCGGTGGCGGCCGTGGCAGCGGTTCTCATGTGAGCTCGATCTGAGCATCCAGATGGCAACTCAGACGAGGATCTCGACCGGCAGCGGGTGGCCCAGGAAGGCCGTGGGGCTAGCGGTGTAGCCATAGGCGCCGGACTGGAAGACGACGACGAGGTCGCCGACCTCGGCCTCGGGAAGCGCCATCTTGTCGGCAAGCAGGTCGAGAGGCGTACACAGGCAACCAACCACGGTCACCGTTTCGTACGGACTGTCCATGCGATTCCCGATCGTCACCGGGTAGTTGCGACGGATCTTCTGTCCGAAGTTGCCGGAGGCGGCGAGCTGGTGGTGGAGGCCGCCGTCGGTGACCAGGAAAACGTGGCCCCGGGATTCCTTGCGATCGACGATCCGACTCACGTACACACCTGACTCGCCGACGATGTAACGACCTAGCTCGATGACCACCCGTGTGCCATGGAGCGCAAGATTCACGCGACCGCTCAGCAGCTCGCCTAGCCGCTTGCCGACGATGTCGATGTCGAGCCGACGGTCGTTGGGGAAGTAGGGGATGCCGAAGCCGCCACCGATGTTGAGGTGGCGCATCGGAGCCGGCGCTTTCTCCGCCAGCCGCAGGGCGAGGTCGATCGTCTGCTCCTGCGTCTCGGCCAGAAGGTCGGCATTGAGGTTCTGCGACCCCGCGAACATGTGAAACCCGGTGAACTCGAGATCGAGCGACGCCAGATCGCGAAGCATCGACGGGACCCGCTCGGCGTCGACGCCGAACTGGGTGCTGCCCCCACCCATGCGCATGGCGGAGCCCTTCACCTCGAAGTCGGGATTCACCCGAATCGCCACCTGCGGACGGGTACCCCCGCTGGCGGCGATGGCGGCGATTCGCGCCATTTCCCCCTCGGATTCCATCTCGATGCTGATGCCGGCAGCAATGGCCTGGGCCAGCTCACTCGTCGTCTTGCCCGGCCCGGCGAAGCCGACGCAGTCGGTCGGCATCGGAGTGTCGAGCGCCGTCTTCATCTCCAGGGCGGAGGCGACGTCGAAGCCGTCAACGAGGCCGGCCAGGTGTTGGACGATGGCGGGCATCGGGTTGGCCTTGACGGCGTAGTGGAGCGCGATGCGCTCGGGGAGGCTGGACCGCAGACGACGGATTCGGTCGGTGATGAGCTCCCGGTCGTAGGCGAAGAAGGGCGTCTGCCCAGCGCGCTCGGCGAGGGTCGTCAGTGGCACGCCGCCGACGGTGATGCAGCCGTCCACGACCGGGAACCGGGCGATGGCGGGGTGCAGCTCTTCCATCTCACCCATCATCGCCTCCCGTCGCCGTTGCTGCCAGGAGCTCGGTCTGGATGCCCTTCCGGTCGATCTTGCCGTTGGCGTTCCGCGGCAGCGCGGCTCTGACAAGTATCCGGCGCGGCACCATGTAGAGCGGCAGGTGTTTGCGGCACTCGTCGATGAGCGCCGCCACATCGATCTCACCACCCTCGGGTGCGGTGACCACGACAACGATCGCCTGGCCCAGCTCGCCGTCAGGGATGCCGATCGCCGCCACCTCTGCGACGAGTCCCGTCTGGAACACGACCTCTTCCACCTCGGTCGGGCTGACGCGGTAGCCGGAGGTCTTGATCATCTCGTCGTTGCGGCCGACGAAGTAGATGAAGCCGTCCTCGTCCTTGCGAACGAGATCACCCGACCAAACCGCCATCTCGGTGAGCGGGACTTCACCGGGCCTGCCCGGCGCCGGCTTGAACCGCACGGCGGTCAGATCGGGGGCGTTCCAGTACCCGAGGCTGACCAGGGCGCCACGGTGGACAAGTTCGCCCGTCTCACCCGGCTCGCACTCCTCACCGTTCTCGCGGACCACCATAATCTCGGCGTTGGGGATCGCCTTGCCGATCGAGTCCGGTCGACGGTCGACCTCCTCCGGGTCCAGATAAGTCGAGCGGAAGGCCTCGGTGAGCCCATACATCAGGTAGGCCTTTGCCTGCGGGAACGCCTCCCTCAGCCGTTCCAGCAGCGGTCGCGGCATGTGTCCGCCGGTGTTGGCGAAGTAACGCAGCCGCCCTCCCACGTCTTCGGGCCATTCCTCGGCAGCCAGCTTGATCCACAGCGGCGGAACGCAGGTGAGACCGGTGATCTCTTGCCGAGCGCACAACTGCACCACGTCGCGCGGTAGCAGGTAGTTCATAAGTACCACCGTCGCTCCGACGTTGAAGCCGGTGGTCACCTGGCTGAGGCCGGCGTCGAAACTCAACGGGAGCAGGGCGAGGATGCGGTCCTCCGGCACGTTGCCCAGGTAGTGGCTGACGCTCGCCGCCCCCTGGACGATGTTCCGGTGCGATAGCACCACGCCCTTCGGCTGCCCGGTGCTCCCTGAGGTATAGAGGATGGCCGCCATGTCGGTGTCGATCGACCGCACGGCCAATCCCGGCGACCCTTCACCGGCGGTGAGCTCTTTCCACGTCACCACGGGCAGGGGACTCGCCGCTCCTCGCCCGCCGACGGTGACCACCGTTTGGAGATCGGGGCAGTCCTCCAACTCGGCCGCGAGCGATTCGAGCCGCGCCGGCGAGGTGACGAGAACCTTGACGTTGCAATCGCGCAGGATGTACGCCACCTGTTGGGGGCGAAGAAGCGGGTTGATCGGTACGAACACCGCACGTGCCGCGGAGGCGCCGAACATGGCGGCGACGGTTTCGATGCGCTTCTCGAGGAACACCGCTACCCGCTCCTGGTCGGCCACTCCGAGACTGCGAAGACTGTCCGAGACCGACAATGTCATGTTCCAGAGGTCTCGGTAAGATATGGCCTCGCCCTTATAGACGAGAGCGTCGGCGGTCCCGCTTTGTGCGGCCGCCGACTCGACAAGCTGGTGGACCAGCACCTTCATCCGGATGCCTTCTTGTCGGGCGAG
>CAZRID010000041.1:0-14466 GCA_964600055.1 uncultured Acidimicrobiaceae bacterium | reverse complement strand
GAGATCAGCCGCCTCCATCGTGACCTCGACGCGACGTTCATTTATGTCACTCACGATCAGACCGAAGCGTTGAGCTTGGGGACGCTGGTTGCTGTGATGGACCTAGGCCGTGTACAGCAAGTCGGTCCGCCGCAGCAGGTTTTCCAGCGCCCGGCCAACACCTTTGTGGCGCGGTTCATCGGGAATCCCCCAATGAATTTGATCCCCGTGATACAGGAAGCAGACGGCACGGTAACGGTAGGTGGAGCGAGCTTCACGCTGTCAAGGGTTCGTGCGAATGCGCTGACTGAGGCGGCCAAGGATCCACAGCAGTTGTTGCTCGGATTGCGGCCGACCCAGCTCTCGATCGCGCTCGAAGGCGTGACCAATGAGCCGACCGTCAAGGCCGTTGTCACGGGTGTCGAAAACACAGGTGATGAGGCGTTGATCGGTCTCCGGCTCGAAGCGACGGCTGGTTTTACGGTGGGAGAGGATGCGAACGGCAGCACTTCCAACGTGTTCATGAAGCATCCGGACTACCTGTCAGTTCGACCGGATCAGGTGCTCAACATCAGTATCGATCTGGATGGTTGCTGCTTCTTTGATCAGAGCACCGGCGAGTTGATCGAGATCGATGAAGGTGGAGACATGAGCGTGGCGCCGGAGCGTGCTGCCGACAACGGAGCGACATAGGAGATCACTAAATGGTTCGAACACTGCGATTGCCAACGACCGACAGGTCTCTCGAGGACCTCGCCCTTCCCGAAGACTATGTCTTCAAGTACCCGAACATGGGTCTGTTCATCTCCAGGACGCTGATCGCCGCCCCACACGTGGTGGTCGATCCCCGCGGTGAGTACACGCCAGGTATGGATGGGAAACTCGACATCGAAGCGACCGTTCGCGTCCGGCGCGACCTCTGGGATCATGGCATGGGAGTCGCCGACGCGATGAGCACAGCCGAGCGCGGACCAGGCGGTATCAGCTGGAAGCAGACTCAGGAGCTTCTCGACGCCACCAGCGAAGCAGCGCGCGATGTCGACGGGCTCCTGTTAGGTGGAGTGGGAACCGACCAGTATCAGCAGGATGAGCTCTGTACCCTGGCCGAGGTCACCGATGCGTTCCTCGAGCAGCTCCGGTTCGTGCAGTCGATCGGCGTGACTCCGATCTTGCGCGGAAGCCACCAGCTCACAAGGATCGCCTCGTCACCTAAGCACTACCGTGATGTGTACCGGGCGATACTCGATGAGGTCGACACTCCGATCATGATTCATTGGAGTGGTGCGGTGTTTCAGCCAGCCTTTGCCGCCTATTGGGGGTCCGACGACCTCGAGGTCGCAATGGGGCACTTCCTGGACATTCTGGAGGCATCGCCGGGCAAAGTCTCTGGGGTCAAATTGAGCGTTATGGATACGAGGCTCGAGCGGGATCTTCGCGAGCGACTGCCGAATGGGTGCTCTCTGTACACCGGAGACGACTATCACTATGCCGATCTCATCGTGCCCGAGGATCCCGACGAGGATGCGAGTCACGCTCTGCTGGGTGTCCTGGCGACAATCGCACCAGTGGCCAACAACGCCATGCACGCGCTGGACGCGGGCCGTGATTCTGTGGCGCGTGACTTGCTCCGATCATCGGAACCCCTTGCACGCCGGTTGTTCGAAACCCCGGCCGCCCTCTACCCGGCAGGTATAGTGTTCCTGTCCTATCTCAACGGTTACCAGGACCATTTCCGGATGATCACCGGACGTGAGGGGTCGCGCTCGATTCTCCACCTCGCCGAGGTGTTTCGGAGCGTGGTCGACCTCGGGTTGTTGAAGGATGCCCCCCAAGCGTTCGAGCGGTTTCGTCCGATCCTTCTGACAAGCGGCGTGGCGCAGCCGGCGTGACGAGAACACCACCCCGAAATGACCTGATGCCAGCAACACTCATCATGGACGTGGCCGATGGGGCCGACGGCTGGTCTGAGGCGGTTGCCGATGTGGTCGTCATCGGCGGTGGCGGGTCGGGGCTCGCCGCAGCCTTGCGTGCCGCCCAACTGGGCGGCAGTGTGGTCGTCCTCGAGAAGGGTGAGCGTCCTGGAGGTAGTACGGCACGTTCGATCGGTTCGATCTCGGCAGCCGGCTCGCCACAGCAGCAAGCCGCCGGGGTGGAGGACCATCCGGATTGGCACTTCGAGGACATGCCGAAGTTCGCACCGGATCGCCAGCACTTGGATAACGTGGCGTTGCGTCGGCTACTCGTCGACAGTGGTGCCGACACCATTGAATGGCTCCAGTCGATCGGATTGCGCTTTCTCGGGCCGATGGCCGAACCGCCGCACCGCGTACCGCGGATGCTCAACGTGCTCCCCAACTCGCGAGCGTATCCGCATTACTTGGCCAAAGCGTGCATCAAGGCCGGCGTCAAGATCATGACGCGTTCGCCCGCGATACGACTGATCCGCCAAGGCGTTGCCATCGTAGGAGTCGAGCACGCCACGAGCGATGGCGGCACACGCCGAATCCGCGCCACGAAGGGCATCGTCCTGGCTGCGGGCGACTTCAGCGGGTCCGAGCAACTCAAGGCAGAGCACCTGGGCGAAGGAGCCTGGCGCGTGCCGCCGATCACCGAGACGAACACCGGCGATGCCATCCAGATGGGTATCGCCGTCGGTGGGACGGTGCTGAACGGTCAGTTCGCTGCCGGTCCACAACTGCGCTTCGTGGCGAAGCCCAAGGGGTTGCTGCTCGAGCGTCTCCCACCCAGCCGTCTGCTCGCCGCCATCATGCGGGTGGCTTGGCGCTTGCTTCCGGACCGACTTCTTCGCCCGTTCATCATGGGCTTCGCCACGACCAACCTGGCACCCCGCAAGCAGCTATTCGCCGATGGTGCCCGGCTAGTCACCAGAGACGGCAAGATCCTCGACGGCCAGAGCAGCGATGTCTGCCTTGATGTGCTGGCGTCGGAGGGGTCTGAGGCGTACATCGTGCTGGACGCAGAGCTCGCCGAAAGGTATGAGGTCGACCCGAACTACGTTTCCACTGCGCCCGGGTTGGCTTATGCATACCTGGGTGACTACCGGCGGAGCCGGCGCGACGTTTATCACCGAGCCGGTTCGCTTGCCGAGCTCTCACAGAAGTTGGGAGTTCCGTTACATGCTCTCGTGGAGGCCTATCCGGCCCTGCTGTCATCGAACGGCTCCGGGAGGGTCCCTGTGGGACCGTTCACGGCACTCGGTCCCGTCAAGCCGTGGATCGTCATCACCGACGGCGGGCTGCGCATCGATACCGAGTTCCGAGTCCTTAACAACACCGACCAGGTCGTCCCCGGTCTCTACGCAGTCGGTTCAGCGGGGCAGGGAGGGGTCGTGCTCGAAGGGCACGGCCATCACCTCGGCTGGGCATTCACATCGGGCCGTTTATGCGGTGACTTGATCATGAGTAGCCGCCCTCAACCGGTGGGTCTATAGGAGAACTGCGATGTCCTATCCATCCCGAAGCACTGCCTTGGTGACAGGAGGGTCCAGCGGGATCGGCGCCGCAGTTGTCTCCAAGTTGCGAGCTGTCGGGTACGACGTGATCGTGTTGGACTTAACCGCTCCGCTTAGGGAGCTCGCGCCCGCCGACGATCGGTCCATCGGGTCACTGGAGCATCGTGAGGGGGACGTCAGGGACTGGGAAGCCGTCGGCGAGATCATCGCTGATATCGAAGAATCGGTCCCGATCGACGTGTTGGTTAACGCGGCAGGCATCATGCGAACTGCCAGCGTCGAAGATGTCAACCGGGAGACCTGGCAGCAGCACATCGACGTGAACCTCAACGGCACGCTCCATACCTGTCGTGTGGTCGCGGCGAAGATGCGTCACCGGGGGAGGGGCGCAATCGTCAACATCGCGTCGCGCTTGGCTCTGGTCGGTCAGGCCAACTACGCCGCGTACAGCGCGTCCAAATTCGGCGTAGTCGGTCTGACGCAGAGCCTGGCGTTGGAGGTCGCACCGTACGGTGTGCGTGTGAATGCAGTGTGTCCGGGCCAGATCGACAACACGGGAATGCGTGCAATAGCCGAGGCGGCATCGAACTCCGTGGAAGAGCACCGCGAGCAGAGGATGGCAGTCATCCCGATGCGGCGGTTCGGGCAACCTTCCGAGGTAGCTGAGTTGGTCGAGTTTCTCGTCTCCGATCGCGCCAGTTACATCACCGGCCAAGCGATCGCCGTATGTGGCGGGAGATCGATCGCGTAGTTCACATTTCCAAATTGATGAAGAGTGGGAAAGGCTTATGATTGATCTGATTGACAGGGTTGCTTTCATCGATGTGGTCGTGCCTCTCGACACGACAATCGGGTTCTCTACGCGCACGGTGACGCAGCGGTGCTACCTCCTCGTCGAGGTCGAGAGCCATGGTATGGTCGGCACAGGGTTTTGCTATGCAGGCCATGGCGGTGTTGATGCCCTGTCGACTCTCGGCATCGGTGTCCTGGCGGATGTCGTGCTCGGTAGTAATGCGCTAGCGACTTACCGGACGTGGAGCCACATGAGAGCGACCGCCTTGCTGCATGGTCGTGACGGGCTCACGGCGCGCGTCATCAGCGCGTTGGACATCGCATTGTGGGATCTGAAGGGCAGGTTGCTGGGGAGGCCGCTGCACGAGCTCGTTGGTGGTTTGCGATCCGAGGCTCTCGCATACGCCAGCGGCGGATACTACGCCCCTACGAGTACACCTGACGACATCGAGAAGGAGGTGGGCGGTTACCTGGACCAAGGCTTCACCGCGGTCAAGATCAAGGTGGGCAGAGAGTCGTCGATGCAAGACGCTGCCCGCATAGCGGCGGCGCGTGAGACTCTGGGCCCCGGAGCCCCGCTCATGCTGGATGCCAACAACGCATGGGACACCGTTATCGAGGCGCGGCAGGCTATCAAGCCGTGGCTCGAGCACGATCTCTACTGGCTCGAGGAGCCCTTCGGTCCGGACCAGATCCAGAGCCATCGCCGGCTGTCGAGAATGATCGACGTTCCGATCGCTACAGGTGAGCTGCAAGCCGGACTGGACCGCTTCTATGCTTACATGGCTGATCGGGCGGCGCCCATCATCCAACCGGACGCGGCCGTGTGTGGGGGCATTACCGCCTTCCTACGTCTGCTTCCCATCGCGGAGGCGACAGGCACCAGCGTGTGCCCCCACTGGTTTCACGAACTTCACGCACCATTGGTGGCAGCGTCCGAGTCGGTCACCTGGATCGAGTGTTTCCCGGACGACCGGATACTTAATTTCAAGCGCCTGCTTGCCAGCACCCTTCCGTTGCGTGACGGGCATCTTCAGCTCAGCGATGAACCGGGCAACGGACTCGTGTTCGATCCTGAAGCTGTGCGTGCCTTCCAAGTGGCGCGCCAGGACGCCCGCAAATAGAAGGTGTCGCCCAACAGGATGTGGAGGTCTTAGATGTCGAACACCCATATAGAAGTCGAGCGTCAAGGTCAGGTGGCGACACTGCGCCTCAAGCGGCCTGAAAAGCACAACGCATGCACAACGCTGATGCTGGAAACCATTGGCGAGGCGATGCGCAAGTTCGAAAGTGACGCCGACGTGCGGTGCATCGTCATTGTCGGAGACGGACCATCGTTCTGTTCCGGATCGGATATCTCCGAGATCAGATCATTGTCACCCGATGAGGCGGCCCACCGTACACAGCTCGACTATGCGGCGAAGCTTGCTGTCGCCATGTCGTCCAAGATCACTCTGGCTGCAATACACGGCTATTGCCTCGGTGGTGGACTCGAGCTGGCGGCGGCATGCGATCTCCGGATTGCCGCACGTGACGCAGCATTCGGACTGCCCGAGGTCGCTCTGGGGTCAATCCCCGGGTCCGGTGGCGTGCAGCGACTGTCCGGTCTCGTCGGGTTCGCCCGGGCGAAGGACTGGGTGCTGACCGGTAAGCGTTTCGGGGTGGACGAGGCGTGGTCGGCGGGATTGCTCTCAGAGGTGGTGGAGGAGGGTCGGGTACATGCGCGTGCCTTGGAACTCGCCGCCGAACTGGCGCGCCGTAACCCGCTGGCTGTCCAGGTGTGCAAGACTTTGCTCGACCCGAACAGCCCACGTGCACCAAACCTCGATAGCATGATTCACGGTCTTGTCGCGTCGAATCTGCGGCACATAGGTGCACTCGACGCCGTCCGTGACCAAGGTGACTGAGAGGTTGGAGGGGCCGCTTGCCGGCGTCCGCATACTCGACCTGACGCGCATCCTCGCAGGTCCCTACGCCACCCTTATGCTTGCAGACCTCGGCGCGGATGTAATCAAGTTGGAGCATCCTGGGAGGGGTGACGACACGCGGCACTGGGGCCCACCGTTCTTGCAAGACGCCGAGACATCGACGTACTTCGCATCGCTGAACAGAGGAAAGCGGAGTGTCGCCTTGGACCTCGGTCGCCACGAGGATCGCGAGCGGCTCTACTCGATTCTTTCGCGGTTCGATGTCGCCATCGACAACTTCCGGCCGGGTGTCGCAGAACGCCTCGGGGTGTCGCCTGCTGCGTTGCAGGCGCACAACCCCCGTCTCGTCACTGCCTCCATTCGAGGATTCCCACGGGGGCATCCGCTCGAGGACCACCCGGGGACCGAGATTGTCGTCGAGGCACTCTCCGGCTTGATGGAAGTCACGGGTGAGCCCGGTGGAGCGCCGACCCGGCTTGGCATCGCCATGGTGGACATCGCCTCGGGGCTGACAACCGCGACGCGGATTCTGGCTGAGGTGCTTGCGGTGCGCAGCGGTTCCATGCCGGTGCACATCGAGGTGTCGCTTTACCAGACAGCGTTGGCTTCGCTGGGCACGTTGATCACGTCCTTCACGGCATCAGGTGTCGAGCCGTCACGGTGGGGATCGCACCATCCGACCATCTGTCCCTACGGTGCCTTCCCTTGCAAGGGTGGTTATGTCGTCACCGGTGCCATCCACGATCGTTCCTGGCAGGATCTGTGCGGTGTCCTCGGATTAGATGAGCTGGCTTCTCGAGAGGATCTGCGTACCAACGCCGGACGGGTAGAACATCGGCCTGTTGTCGAAGGGGCCATCTCGGCCAGGACACGCACACTCGGTCTTGATGAACTGGTCGCCAGGTTGCGGGAGGCGGGTCTGCTCGCCGCCCCAGTACGCCGAGTAAGCGAAGCCGTGCACGACGAGCTAGAAGGAGGCGGTGGTCTTCTGGTCGGTCTGACCGGAGGTATGGGCACGATGTCACCACGCTTAGACGGTCGATGCGCACACGCGTCGTCGGAGGAGTCGGTGCCCGAGCTCGGTGAGCATACCGAACAGGTGTTGGCGGAACTCGGCCGAGGCACCATCGACGCTGTTGCCGAGCGGGCGGATAGTCACCAGGAGCCCTGACCGGCCACACGGCTCCTGAGCGAGGAGGTATGATCACTTCACGAGCAGATATCAGCCAGACGTATCAGGCACTACTATCGTTGGATAGGGTTCAAAACCGGATACCAAAGGCAAGGCAACTGTGAGAAGTGGGCCGGATTACACAGTTGCGGCATTGAAGCGGGGCCTGAGTCTCATGCAGGTCGTCACCGACGCCGAAGGCGGTCTAACCCTCAGCCAGCTCGCCGAGAAGCTGAAGATGCCTGTACCCAGCGTGTTCCGATACGTACGAACGCTCGAAGGGGGCGGTTTCCTTCAAGTCGATGAGAACAAGCGGTACCGTTCCGGACCGGCCACCCTTACTCTCGGGTTCGCCACCTTGGCTGGGATGGATATTCTCCAGAGTGCGCGCATGCCGTTGCAGCGATTAGCCGCGAAGACGGGTGAGACGGTCAATCTCGGCGTGCTCGTTGACGGGAACGTCCTCTACCTCCACCGCATCAAGAACAGAGATATTCTCACCGCTGATGTGCGAACCGGCTCGTCG
Organism: uncultured Acidimicrobiaceae bacterium; assembly: GCA_964600055.1. GTDB lineage: Bacteria > Actinomycetota > Acidimicrobiia > Spongiisociales > ZC4RG35 > JARDZU01. The sequence goes on along the minus strand of CAZRID010000041.1, from coordinate 6,598 downwards.
TTGCCGGCGGCATGCACCTCCTTGGGCAAGGCTTTGCTGGCCAGGCTCAGTGACGTTGAGATACGCGCTCGGGTATCGGACGGCTCACTCACACAATGTGAGGGTCCGAACGCGCATAAAAGCGTCGACTCCTTGCTCGCGGATATGGCGGAGACTCGGAGACGTGGATGGAGCATCGCCAATCAAGAATTGTTCAGCGGTCTTCGGTCCATCGGAGCTGCCATTGTCCGACCCGACGGGCAAACGGTCGGCGCCATCAACATCACGGTTCTCGCGACAACGTGGACCATGGAGGATCTGATTGCCGAACACCTGGATTCTCTCCTTGGGTGTGTGGCTGAGATCTCAGGTGCGCCTCTCTGGCATCCCGGAATGTCATCGACGCCCGTCGACTCGTGATTTCCGTTGGCGCCCGGACAGATTCCCGATCAGCGGTTATGTGTCGACATCGGCCACTGATACGAGAGCCCTACCTTGGGTGGTGACGACCCCCTCTGATGTTTCGGACCACAAGCGAAGCTCCACCTCGAACGCAGAGCCTATTTGGCGGACCGACGTTACCTCCGCTCGACACTGGATAGCGTGATTGGGCAGGTCGATCCGGCGGTACTGGACTTCGAACTCGCGGACCAAGTGCCTCCGTTCACCGAGCCAAAGGGTCAGCATGCGACCAAGGTACGCCGCCTTTAACAAGCCGTGCACGATTACGCCAGGAAGTCCCCGATCATGAGCATGGGTCTGGTCGTAGTGAATGCGGGAGAAGTCGCGGGAAGCTCCGGCATACCGCGCCAGAGATTCCATTGTCGGGACTACGGTCAATGGCGGGAGCGAATCTCCAGGTTGCACGACAGGTCGGCAACTCATCGGTTGGCCCCCTTTGGCTTGGACAGGTCGAACGTACACACGTGTCCACCTCGCGTCGTGGCGACGAGATCGTTATCGGTGTCGTAGAAGCGGCTCTCGCGGACACGGAAGAGCAGCCGCCCGTTGCGCCCTTCCCGCTCGTACACCTCGGTGAACCGGGTCCTGACGGTGATTATGTCGCCCACGACGAAAGGACGCTCATAGCGGACTTCGTTGAAGGCGTTCGCATTGCCGCCCGATGTCTGCTCGTACGGGATGGCACTCAGATAGTCGGGCATTGCCAAGTCGCGACGCTCTATCGGGTCGAGCGCGGCAAAAAAAGTCAGCGGGGTCGGCTCGCCGGGCTCGAGCAGGCCATCAACGGTTGGTGAGCCGTTCGACTGGTCGTCCGCCTCACCCGTCGCGATCAGGAAGTCCTGCACGTCGTTGGCGGTCACCACGTAGGTGAAAGACTGTAGTTCCTCGCCGATGCGGAGGGCGGCTCGGAGCTTCTGGTCGATCAGACTCGGCGAGAACTCCTTGCTCGGACCCATCACTCGAACCTTTCGCGCTCGCGTCGGCTAGCAGTTGTCGCAGTCACATGAACAGTGCGCGCACGACCACCCCGATACCGGACGCACTCGCCAGGCAAGTCAGGACGAGACGCGTCCACGTCCGTTCCTCGACGATTCTCCCAATGCGTCGTCCAAATGTCACACCCAGCCAGAGTACGGGGACGCACAGCAAGGCCAGCCATGCATCCGACCACCTGACAGCACGCGCCGCGGCGAGCCCGAGAACGGATAGCATCGAGCCGAAGACATAGACGAGGGCCAGTGTGGAGCGCAGCTGTCTCAGATTCGAACCTCGGTAGGCGAATGCGAGAGGCGGCCCCCCTGTCGCAGCCAGTGTTCCGGTCAACCCTGACGCAAAGCCAGCGAGCATCTGCATCCGCCGAGTCACGCGCACCGGTGGTATACGCCAACTCAACACAGAGGTAACCAGGATGAGTGCACCTGCCGAGAGCAGTATGGTCCGCGTACTCGAGATCGCAACGATGAACGCCGCAACCAGAGTGGCCGGCACCCGTCCGACGAAGATGTAGGCGATCCCGGTCCGGTCCAGTCCTTCGCGTTCTCTGAAGGCCATCCACAGCACCAGCGGGAACGCAATTAGGATGGGGCCCGCAGGCAACGAGGCAGGCGCTACGAGCGCCATTGTCGGTACGACGACAAAGGCAAACCCGTATCCTGCGGCGCCTTGGACCGTCGCCCCAACCAGGACGCCGATCAGCAGTACAATGGTGCCAAGAAGCGACATGACTACTCCTGGATCGCCGGTCGCTGTTCATACACCGACGGCCAGAGCGATCTTGAACGGGACATGAGCAAGCACATCAGAACGAGGGTCGATCCCAGGGGCTACGGACCGAAGTTCGAAGCCGGTGTGGGTGAGTTCGAGAACACCGACGTCCGTCACGAATCGGACCCGACATCCACGCTCAACCATCCGGCTTGCATCGCACGTCACTTGCTGCACCGCTGGAACGAACTTGACCAGGTTGCCTGCACGGAAGCTGCCACAGAACAAGACGTCGCGTGCGCCGTGTGTGATATTCGGGAACCCTCCTCCACCCGTGATCCGATCACCGAACCGACTCACGTTCACGCGCCCGAGGCCGTCGACCTCGGCGAAGGAGAGCACGGTAACGTCCGGGCCCCCACCTTCGTAGAAGTCGAACACGGGTAGCTGGTCCAAGATGATCTCGACATTTCGGGCCACGCCTCCCGGACGGGGATACCCGCCCATGGGGCCCTGCTCGATGGTGAAATATATGTCCTCACGCCCTGCCCTCACTGCTGCGTCGGGTAAGACGTACATGCCGATACCGGCGCCGACGTTCACGCAAGCGTTCTCGGGGAGTACCTCCAGGATCGTGTCGGCGATGAACTGCTTGGCGTCACCACTCCCTGGTTCGACGTCGAGCACAACGCGGTTGCGGCCGGTGGTGCTGACCTCGTGCTCGTCACCAAAAGGCCGCGGCGTCAGGAGATGATGGTCGATCATGGGTGCCGGGACGACACCAAACCTCGGATGTATCGAACCCGGTGCTATTAGCCGCTCTGCCTGTGCTATGACGGTACCGCCGGAGTTCTTGGCCGCCATCGCCGTGTAGATGGTCGAGTGCTGGTAACCCTCGTCATCCGCGAAGAGGTTGCCGCGTGTGTCCAGGCTCGTCGCCTTGATCATGCCGACATCGACACCCATGCGCGGGTAGTAGATGTACTCATCACCTTGTACATCTACGATTCGGGCATCCAGGCTGTTCGGACGGATGCCCTGTCTTCCGCCGTCCTCACGTGGATCGATATAGGTGCCTATCCCAACCTGGGTCATGAAGCCGGGAGCGCCACGGGCCGCGCAGCGAAGCAACTCGAGGATTGTCCCCATCGGCAGCGTGCTTGCCGAGCACGCCCCGCTTCTAACCAGAGCGTTGAGTTCGTTGCCTCCACGGCTGAGGCTGCTGCAGATCAACTCGGTCATTAGACCTTCCTGAGCGAGCAGGTGCAGGCCTGTTCCCGCACCACCCACGCCGACCTTCGAGCGCTCGATCACCGCAAGCGCAATCACCCTGAGCCCGCGTGGGCGACCCGTCTTGACGAAGCGCTCGCAGATCGCCTCGAGCAGTTCCTCGGGAACCATCCGATACCCGGCGCCACCGATCGCGATTGTGGCATCGTCCGCCACAATACCGGCGGCCTCCTCCACGGTGATCTGATTCGACTTCACGACCTCTCCTCAAACTGGCAAGGTCAGGACCAATGCACACCGCTGTGCTTGGATAAACCATGAACCTGCCTCATCCGATTTTCTGCGACCCGTTCGGTAGGCTCTCCAACCGGTAACCTCGGAAGTTGGTCCCGCCGACCATGACGCTTTCCTCTGACCGTTGATTTTTGCTGTTCGAAAAGACTTTTTACTTTTTGAAACACCGTAGATATCGGCTTGTGGGATGTCAAACGATGGGATGGCCATCAGTGAGGGAAGACCGAGATAGACGCCTGTGAACACACCGAGCAGACGCGCCTGCGGGGTGCCATTGAGCCACCCGCAACTTCCGGCAGGTGGCCTCGAAGGGTTCCGCAGGCGCGACGTCCATCAGCGCCGGGCGATGGGCGCCTTGGTCCTGCTCTCGCGCCTGAGTCGGTGATCCTCGTCCTCGGTCACCTTAAGTTCGATGAGCACAGGGCCCTTCCGGACACGGAGCAGGTCGGCGGCAGCGGCGAAGTCGTCGATGGTGTTGACGGTGCACGAAGGCATTCCAAACGCCCGAGCGATGGCAGCAAAGTCGACGTCGGGGAACTCCGCTAGATCCTCGGCGACGTCGAACGCCCTCAGGTGCATCACCTCGGCGGAATACGCGGCGTCGTTCACGACAACCACGGTCAACGGTACGTCTTCGCGGACAAGCGTCTCTAGCTCCTGCATGTTCATCGCCAACCCGCCATCTCCTGCGATCACCACACAATGACGGTCCGGGCGTGCGATGGCCGCACCCATGGCCATGCCGAGCGATAGGCCGATCGATCCGAAGTCTACGCTCCAGATCCACGCTCGCGGGTCGGACACCGTGATCTGGTCGACGGCGAAGAAGTTCAACATGCCCCCATCCAGGACCACGAGGCGATCCTCGGGCATGATCGCATCGAGCTCTGCCAACGCCCGGCTGGCAGGCAGCGGCCTACTCGCATCGACCTCGGCGGGACGCGGTCGCGCCCGTGCAGCTTCCAGCCGCATGCTGAGGTCGTCGGTCATCCAGAGGCTGTGTTCGCGACCAAGATCGGCGCGGTCCAACGTCTCGACGAGAGCGCTCACAGCCGAGTGGGCATCGGCGACGATGCTCAGGTCGACGGGGACGTGACGAGCGAGGCTGGCGGGGTCAGTATCGATGTGAACAACTTGTGCGTTGGGCGCGATCGGTCCGCCGCCGGTCTGATGCGGGTTCAGCGAAACGCCGATTGCGATGATCAGGTCTGCTTGCACCAACAGGTCGGCCACGGCTTCCTGTGCGAACGAGCCCAGGACGCCGAGGTTCCTCGGATGTGAAGCGAAGTACTCGCGCGCTTGGAGGCTTGTCGCCAGCAACGCACCCACCCGGTCCGCCAACGCTACGATGACGTCGTGCGCGTCCGCCTCGACAGCTCCCCGGCCGGCAAACAGCAGTGGCCGTCTTGAGTGCCACAAGAGGGCCGCAATTTGCTCGATTGCTTCCGAGCCCGGGTCGACACTCACCGGAAGCCGGGTGTCGTCCGCAGTCGACCGATACTCGAAGGGCTCGCCGAGTTCGCTCATCAGGGTGTCGCGGTCCGGGATCTCGAGCACCACAGGCCCACGGAGCAACCGAACCGATCGGAAGGCCTCACGAAGATCAGCGTTCAACGTGCGAAGTGTCCGCACGGCGAAGAAGGTGGCGCCGGCAGACTCGGCGAAGCGCCGAGTGTCGAACTCCTTGGTATCGCCGCGAGGCACATCGACTGCCTTGCGTCCCACCAGCACGAGAACAGGGGAGCGCTTCTTGCTTGCGGTCATCAACGCCGTCGCAGTGTTTGTCAGCGCCGGACCGGGCCCGATCAGGCAGACACCGATCTCGCCTGATGCCCGCGCGAAACCATCCGCGGCCAGCACGCCGTTGCCTTCGTGACGGGGGCGGAACACTCGGCCGCCGCGCTCCATGAACTCTTGGGCGACGAACACCGTGATCTCGTCGGGTAGGTTCACAATGATTCGTACGCCCTCGGCCTCGAGCGCGGTAACGATGGCATGTGCGACCTTCATGGGTACTCCTCATCTCAACGAGTCAACGAGGCCCGTGCGCTAGGTCGACATCGGGGGCGCCACGTACCCTAGTGTCCATGCCGCCAGGTTCATCTCACGTTGGAGGCAACGTATGCGAAGGACGTCGGGCCAATGAATCGCACGGTCGATGGGGCATGATCGGCTGCGGTGACGTCGCCGAGGGCAAGAGCGGGCCGGCCTTCTCAAAGGGACCCAACCCCCCAGATTCGTCCAAGAGATTATGGCCGGTGAGGAACCTCCCTCCTGGGTCACAGAGCGGATTGCTGGCGTGGTGATCGTCCACCTATGACCGGGCTCCCGTTCATCACCACCGGTTTCAGCCGCAGCCATCGGATCATGACCCGCACGGCTTGGACGAGCGCCGACGTCCCGTTCTGACGCACCCAGGGATCGCAGCGTTATCGCTCATACCTGATGATCTCGGGCGTATGGTTGTTGGGATCCTTGACGAGAGGTAGGGGAAGGCCATGCCCGAGATGGCGGAGAGCGCGATCCGGGAGTGGCTTGCCGGTCTTGAGATACGGCCAACAAGCCCGCTCGAGGCACCGCCGGTTGATCCACCGGTGACGGTTCGTTTCCGTCCAGAGACTGTTCGGTTTATCAAGAAGCGGGAGGCACCTCCCCGCCAGCTTTGCTACATCACGTGTGAAGGTAAGGATGATGCCGGAAATGTGATGCACTGGCAATGGACTGTTCTCACTACCCGGGAAGACTCTGGTGAGTGGTCCGCATCAGGAGTGGCGGGCGGCTCCGGAGGCTCACCCGAGCGTGGTTTTCCCTGGGTCAACCTCGGAGGTAGTTGGGGACCAGAGGGATTCCGGGCTGGTGGGATGGTCGAAGACGCCGGTCAGGGGGTTTGCATGGTGAGGCTCACCGATGCCGCCGGGCGCATCTTCGA
>CAZRID010000040.1:13163-14500 GCA_964600055.1 uncultured Acidimicrobiaceae bacterium | reverse complement strand
CTGACAGAAGTAAGGCCCGTAGAACAGCTCTTGGAAGCACATGACCTGTGCGCCCTGTTTCGCCGCCTCACGTGCGTAATCGGCGCTCTTCTTGATCATCGAGTCCTTGTCGCCGGTCCATTCGGTCTGGACGATGGCGGCCCTCACGATGTTCGGCATGACAATTCCTCCTTTGGGCACCAACTTAGCGTGTGCAGTCGCCCACCCTCAGGGTGGGAGAATGCAAACAACAGGCGAGCGCAGCATCCTGTGTGCAGTCACCCACTGTCAGGGTGGGTGGCCGCACACAGGACCTCGTTCTAGTTGCCGCCCTCCTGGAGCTCGATCTCGCGGCGTTCGAAGCCGTCACCGTTGACATCGGCGTCACCGAGACGGTCGAGCGCGGCCTGGGCCAGGTCCGTTCGATAGACATCGTCGGGAATCTCGACACCCTCGAGCTCGTCGATCTGCTCGGTGGCGATGGCCACGGTCTGGTCCCACAGCTCCTCGTTCATGACCCCGATCCCATTGGTGGCGGGGAAGATGAGGGCCAGGATCTCATTGAGCTGCCATTCCTGATGGCTCTGTCCCAGCGTCGAGCCGTTGTTGAGGACGACCTCCACACACTCGTCGAAGGTGTCCAGACAATGGATCCAGCCCCGGAACGTTGCGATCAGGAAGCGGGTTGCGATCTCCTCGTTGCCCTCCTCGGCGATCCAGTCTGCATCGACCCACACCGCATCCTGGAGCATCGCCGTGCCGACCTCGTTGAAGTCGATGACATTGAGGTCCTCTGGCTGATAGAGCTCACCGGTGTCGGGATTGATTGCCTCGAGGACCTGGGCATACTCGTTGTAGGTCATGGCTTCGGCGGCGTCGATGTCACCGTTGAGCAGGGCGGTCATCGTGAAGTCCTGCGCTACCAGTTCGACATCGGGGACGTCGAACTGGGCGATGGCTGCAGTCAGCTCGAACTCGTTGCCAAAGCCCCAGTTGCCGACAATCTTGCCGGCCCAGTCCTCGGGGCTTTCGATACCGGAATCGGCAAATGAGACCTCGAGGGTCCCCGACCGCTCGAACACCTGGGCGATGTTGACGATGTTGGCCCCACCCTCACGTGAGACGAGGGCCTTGGGCACCCAAGCGAGGCCGAACTCGGCGCCACCGGTGGCCAGCACCTGCTGGGGGACGATGTCGATGCCGCCCTCCAGAATCTCGACATTGAGGCACTCGTCCTCATAGAAGCCGTTGTCGAGCGCGACGAAGTAGCCGGCGAACTGCGACTGGGCGAACCATTGCAACTGAACCCGCACATCATCAGGTGTGGTGCATTCCTCCGCCGTGTCGGTTGCTCCGGT
>CAZRID010000040.1:0-13063 GCA_964600055.1 uncultured Acidimicrobiaceae bacterium | reverse complement strand
GTGTCGGTTGCTCCGGTATCGGTTGCATCCGTGCCCGCGCCACCTCCACAGGCGGCTATCACCAGTGCCAGAGCCATCACCCAAAGGATGTGGCGCCCCCGTTTGTGCACCCTCATTCGTTTCCTCCTATGTACAGATACTCGCATCACCATATCTGCCGTCGGGAAGCCCCGCCGAGCTAATCAGACCCATTACTCCGTGGTCCGCAAAGACACATGCCAGGGCATGAACAGACGCTCGGCACCCAGGACGAGAAGATAGAAGCCGACCCCCAATATGGAAGCGACCAGGATTGCCGCCCAGGCGTCGGGAAACTGGAAGAGGTTGGCCCTATTGATGATGTACTGGCCAAGGACATCCTGGGGACCCCCGAAGTACTCGGCGACGATGGCCGCGATCAAGGAGAGGGCGCTGGCGACCTTGAGCGAGGCGAAGAAGAACGGCAATGCTCGTGGGATGCGCACCCGCCGCGTCACCTCGGTGGGCGTGGCCGCCAATGAGCGCATCAGCTCCAGTTCGGCGGGATCGACCTCGAGCAGCCCGCGCGTGGTGTTGATCATCACCGGGAAGTACACGACGACGGCCACCACTGCCATCTTGGAGACCGGGCTGGTGCTGGAAAACCAGTTGTTGAAGATCGGGGCCAGAGCCACGATCGGCGCAGCGCTGGCGGCGACAGCCAACGGAAGAACGCCCTCGCGAAATCCGACCCAGCGGGCGGCCGCCAACGAAGTGACAACGGCCAGCGTGACACCGATCACAAAACCACCCAGCGCTTCGGTGAGGGTGCGAAAGCCCGCGCTCCAGATGACGGATGCGGTCTCGAAGAAGCTGGTCATCACTTCACTCGGCTTGGGCAGGACGAAGGTCTCGACGTTGAAGACACGAGTCAGCCCCTCCCAAAGCAGGATCACCACAAGAAAGGCAGCGACCGCCGGCAGGTATTGGGAAAGCAGCCCACGCAGCGACCTGCGGCGCCCACCTGCCGGGAGATCCCCTTCGAAGGCCGCGAACACATCTGTAGTCGATGTCTCCCGGATCACCTCGTCGCGTTCGGTCATATGACGGCCCCCCTCTCCCCACGTCGCAGTACCTCCCTGACCACAGTGATCAGCTCGAAGTAGCGGCTCTGCTCCCGGGTGTCGTCGTCCCGCCGACGGGGCAGATCGACTGCGATCTCCTGGCTGATCCGTCCCGGGCGGGGGGACATCACCACCACTCTTGTCGAGAGGAATACCGCCTCGGGAATGGAGTGGGTGACGAAAACCACGCTGATGTCGGTCTCCTCCCAGACACGGAGGACCTCCTGTTGCATAAGCTCGCGGGTCATCTCGTCGAGTGCCCCGAAGGGCTCGTCCATGAGCAGCAGTGAGGGCTGGAAAGCCAGCGCCCGGGCGATGGCCACCCTTTGCTGCATCCCGCCGGAGAGCTGCCACGGGAAGTGCTCGGCGAAAGCGCCGAGTTGGACCAGATCCAGCATCTCCCGTGCCCGAACCGGGCGCTCGTCGCTGGGGAAGTCCATGATCTCGAGTGGCAACTCGACGTTCTTCTGGACGGTGCGCCAGTCCAGCAGCGTGGCATTTTGGAACACGATCCCGTAGTCACGATCGAGTCTCGCTTGTCGCGGCGTCTTTCCGTTGACGGAGAGATCTCCGGTAGTGGGGCCCACCAGATCGCCGATTAGCCGGAGCAGGGTCGACTTGCCACAACCGGATGGCCCGATGAGCGAAACGAAATCGCCGGGGGCGATCCGGAGATCGATGCCCCTCAGGGCCTCGGTCTGATCCGCACCCGCGCCGAACGTCTTGCCAACGCTCTGTGCCTCGACCACGAGAGCCGTCATCCCCCCGCCGCCCCTCGCCACTCGGTCGTCTGTCTCAATCTGGCGGACACCCAACGATGCTCGGCCAGCGTCACCAGCCCAACAAACAGCATCCCTGCCAATCCTGCGATCAGCACCGCGGCGAACAGCTTCTCGGGAGCGGCAGTGAATTGCTGTGAGAACTGGAGCAGATCACGGCCCAAACCGCCACGGAATCCGGCGGGAAGCTCCCCGACGATGGCCCCGATGACACTGGCCGCGGCGGAGACCTTGAGCGCGGTGAATATGTATGGCATGGCGGCCGGGACCTGGAGCTTCCACAGCGTCTCCCGCGGAGTGCTGGCGTAGCTCTTCATCAGCTCGAGTGCAGTCGCCTGGGGCGAGCGCAATCCGCGAAGGGTGTTGATCGCTACCGGGAAGAATGTCAGATAGGCAGCGATGATGGAGACGGTCAGCCATTGCGGGACGTCGAGCCGCCCGCCCCAAACCACCACCATCGGAGCGATGGCAAGGATGGGGACCGTCTGCGAGGCCACCACATAAGGCATGAAAGCCCGTTCCGAGGTGCGTGACCGCACGAACAGGACCCCGAGTCCGAAACCGATCGCCGCACCGAAGACAAACCCGACGAACGCCTCGCGCAACGTGAGGAGGGCGGCCCTGGCCTCGACGAGGATCAGTGCTGGGCCGTTGCGTTGCGCCGGCTCGAACAGGGTCAGCACGATGTCCCAGGTGTGGGGCATGGTTCGATTTTCGGGTCTGACCGGCGACTCCCACCCGAGTGCAGTCCAGATCAGCTTGTAGCCCTCCCACAGGATCACGAAGGCGACGACCACTCCCAACATCGAGATACCGGTCCGGGCAAGCCGTCGATTCGTTCCTGTGCCCATGGCGGCGAAACTCTAACTAGTGCTCTGGCCGGTGACGTTGGCGATGTTCAGGGCGAGGCAGGGGCGGCGCTGGCAAGGACACAGGACGAAGGCGCACTTGCTCGTTCGTGGAGGACGAGGACGCAGCCAGCGGCGTCACTGGCCGTCCTGAACGCGGCAAAGTTGCCGGTCGGGGCACGAGCAACCGGTAACTCGACCGGCCGTCCTAGGGTCTATTGATACGACGGCAGAGTTACCAAGGCGTTTGGGACCACCGTCGGACCGCTCCCACCCCCTTAAGGACCCCATGGCACACACCGAGAAGATCGAGCTGGTCGAGGCGATCGACGTCGAAGTCGACCGGCTCACCGAAGAGCATCTTGCCCGACGGAGCGACTGGTACTTCCACGACATCGTGCCTTGGGAACGTGGCGAGAACTTCCGCGACAAGCCGTGGGACGTGTCCCAATGCACAATCTCGGAGAACGCCCGGACCGCGCTGGTCCTTAATCTGCTCACCGAGGACAACCTCCCCTATTACCACGCCCTGATCGAGAAGTACATGCCGAGCACCTCGGCCTTCTCCAAATGGAACCATCTCTGGACCGCCGAGGAGGGCCAGCACGCGATCGGCATACGCAGCTATCTGCTGACCTCGCGCAACTGCGACCCCTATGAGCTGGAAAACGATCGCAAGGCGACCATGATCAATGGCTACCAACCGTCATTCGACGACCCGACCGAGATCTTTGCATACACCGCGATGCAGGAGTTGGCGACACGAGTGAGTCATCGCAACGCCGGAAAGATCACTGACGACCCGGCTGCCTTCGAGCTCATGCGCAACATCGCGACCGATGAGAACCACCACTTCATCTTCTACAAGGGCGTCATGCAAGCGATGCTCGACCAGGCTCCGGACCTGGTCCTTGGAGGTATCCATCGTGCCTTCGACAACTTCCAGATGCCGGGAGTGGCCATGCCCAACTTTCTCCGGAGATCGATCGAGGTGGCCAAGGCGGGTGTCTACAACCTGCGGATTCATCACGATCGGGTGGTTGTCCCGCTGATCAAGGAGTGGAAGATCGCCGATCTCTCCGACCTCAAGCCGGCCGCTGCCGAGCTTCAGGACAAGATCATGGCTCTGCCCGCCCAGATCCTGGACAAGGCCGAACGCTTCGAGAAGCGGGTTGGGATGTCCTACGCCTGATCCTGTGTCGTGTGGAACGAACCACCGTCACGGTGGGAGTCTGCACACTGGATCCTGTGTGTCTCGTCTATTGCGATTCTGATCTGATCAGATCAAGGCCGAATAGTCCTTCGCCAATCGTTCCCAGTCGAGCATCACGTTGAAGCCGCCCAAGCTGAGGGCCGAGGCGAGGGCGGGCAGATCGTCGAACGGGGGTGGGACGAACCTGGACTGCTCGACAATCCCCTCCTCCTCAAGCTGATGCAGGGAGGTCATATCCATTAGATCGACTTTGCCGCAGAAGAGCAGTGGTATCCGATGCGTCCGCCCGAGTTGGATGGCGAGACGCACATACAGGAGCGTCAAGATCAGGCCCTTGCCATAGCCGAGGTCCTTGGTGAATGGCCCCGCCTCCGGCAGGCTTCCCCGAAAGATTCGGGATGCGGCGCCCCAGGCCTCATCCTCGGAGAGACCATCTGTTCGGAAGACCTCGAACACCTCGACGAAGGTGGCTCCGGACGACGCTTTCTCGATGCCCTCGATTCGGTGCATGAGCTTGGCGAGCCGACGTGGATGACTGCGGAGATTGACCATCTCCGTGAGCACGGCAAGACCCTCCTGGGTGACTGTCGAGCGGGGCGCGGCCTTACCGAGAAAGGTGCAGACCGGCTGGGCCAGTCCGTTCAGCGTGGTGCCCACATGTACCCATCCCTCGTGCGCCTCGAGCAGGTCGAGGTCGCGTTGTGAGAAGAGCCGGTCCTCTCTCAACTTGATGTAGTCACCTCCCGCCGCCGCGTCCGCCACGATGCCGTCGTCGGGCCGGACGTCGATCATGCCCGGGCCCATGGAGTCGTCGAGTTGGGCCTGAAGGATCCCGACTGCATCCGAGCCGAGGATGACCCTCTCATCCTTCGCTCCCGAGGTTTGGACCGCCATGCCATCCAACACGTGACGCATCTGGGCAGCCAGGTCAGCGATGTTGGGCCCGCCGGCGTGAAACACATCGTGTGCGGTCCCGCAGAGGAGGTTGCTGATCGCCGAGAACTGGTCCGTGCCGCGTGCCTCGAGCAGCTCGACGACCAATCGGAACTGCTCGCACATGAAACGCATGAGGACACCGGCTGGTGCAATCGGGCCCAACCCACCAAGAATGTCCGCTTCGAGCGACCGAAGCTCCGCACGCGTTGCCGCGGGATCCAGCTTCATCGGCCGCTTTTCGTAGTACGCCCGATCAACGGGTGGCTGCTGCTTGAACCCCGAAGCGAAGAATGCCTCCTTGACCGAGTCGTCCCAGTTGATCGCGCTCAGCACCTTTATCGGTCGCTGCACCTCAACCATCCGATCCGACAGTTCCCTGATTGTCCGTCGGTAGGCATCCACGGTCGTCACACGTCTCCCCTTTGATTGAAACGCCAATCTACGCACAAAGCCAGATGGGCCAATTCCCGACCGGGTTGTATGTTGGCTCGATCGCATGCGAGTGATTTCAGATCAGGAGAGGCGAGGTCGCATGGCCACCCGCCATCATTTGGCCTCGCCCGGCGCAGATGTCAGCCAGGTGGCGGAAGCGATGGTTGGCCTGCATTCGTCGGACCCGGCAACCGTCTATCTATCTGCCCGGGCACGGATCCCCGGTCTCAAGAAGGGCGACGTGGAGGCTGCGCTCTACGACGAGAGGTCGGTGCTGAGGATGCTGGCCATGCGGCGGACCATGTTCGTCGTGCCGGTCGACCTGGCACCTCTCCTTCACTACTCGTCGACGGTCGCCCTGATCGCGCCCCAGCGCAAACTCCTCGTCGACATGGTGGAGCAGGCCGGCTTCGCCAAAGACGGCAATGCCTGGGTCAGCGAGGTCACGGAGCGGACACTCGAGGCATTGAGTGCCCGTGGCGAGGCGGTGGCCACAGAGCTCACCCAGGACGTCCCGGAGCTGGGTCAGAAGATCACCTTCTACAAGAAGGACGGCTCCGTTCTGACGAGAGTTGGAATGTCGACCCGGGTCCTGTTTCTCCTCGCCACCGAGGGTAAGGCGGTGCGGGCCAGGCCAAAGGGAACCTGGGTTAGCAGTCTCTACCGGTGGGCCCCGTTCGAGGATTGGATCGGCGGTCCGTTGGAGGCAATGGACAAGGCGGAGGCCCAGGCCGCCCTTCTCACCCGGTGGCTGCGAGCATTTGGCCCCGGTACCGAGCTGGACATGAAGTGGTGGACCGGGTGGCCGGTCACACAGGTCAGAGCCGCCCTGGCAACCATCGGTGCAGTCGAGGTCGAGGTCGAGTCCGGGCCCGCCTACGTGCTCCCTGACGATTTGGAGCAGGTAGAGCAGGTTGCACCATGGGTCGCACTACTCCCCGGGCTCGATCCCACGACCATGGGATGGAAGGAAAGGGACTGGTACCTGGGCCCCCACTATCCGAGGCTGTTCGACAGCAACGGCAACGCCGGTCAGACGGTTTGGGTGGACGGAAGGATCGTCGGTGGATGGGGCCAACGCCCGACTGGTGAGATCACCTGGGACCTGCTCGAAGATCTCGCCCCGGAGGCGGTGACCGAGATCAGTCGCCAAGCGGAGGAGCTTCGAGAGTGGATAGGGGACAAAGTGGTCACCCCCAGGTTCCGGTCCCCGATGGACCGGGAGCTCGGGCGCTGATTTCTTCAGAGGCGGAATAGGATCTGATGCTGAGAGCGAAGCAACCGTTGCTGACCGTCGTTGCACTGCTCGGCTTGCTGACACTGCTTGCAGGCTGCGGCGATGCCGGTGAGGAGCCGTCCCAAACCACCACGGACGGGCAGGCCGGCACCAGCACGACGGAAGGGAACGTCACCGAGACGGACTCCTCGGTCGTGATCTCCATCACCGGCCTGTCCTTCCCGGCCGAGGTTTCCGTCCCTGGCGGCAAATCGGTCACCTGGGCCAACAACTCGAGTGCGCCGCACGAGGTTCAGATGGACACCCTCGACGGCAACGAGGTCGACATGGAGGCGTTGCGGGTCGGGGTCGATGAGCAAGGTGATCTCTCATTGGAAGCCGGGACCTGGGCGTATTTCTGTGTCATCCACCCGTCAATGACGGGGACTCTGGGCGTCGGCGGCTGAGCTTTCCCGTTGTCGACCTGATGCGTGATCGTATGCGCTCCGACTTGACCCGGGCCATGAAAGCGCGTGTTCAGACCCGGATCAGGGTCCTCCGCTCTGCCCTGGGCGCAATCGACAATGCCGGAGCCGTCGAGGTCGTGGAGAAATGGGACGTGACCACCGGTTACGGGGACGTAGCCCGCAGATCGCTGACCGAAGAACAAGTCGCCGGTGTGCTTCACGACGAGATCGGGGAGCGTGAGATGTCCGTCACCGAATACGAACGAGTGGGAAGGCCCGACCTGGCAGAGACACTGCGTCAGGAGATCGAGATCCTTCGCAGCTACTTAGTGGCCTGAGCCGACGTCGACGGGCAGCCCCTGCTTGAACAACCCATCGGGCACAGGTTCTCCACATCGCACCAACGCCAGCTGCCACGAGGGCGAGTAGCCAAGGGCCCAGCGCAATGCGGCCACTGTCGCCTTTCCTGCCCTGATCGCCCCCGGGGTCCTGGTCACCTCGAGGACATCACGCAGACGTCGTGGGATCGTGGCCACTGCAGCCTCGAGCAGCACTTTGTATCCGATCTTCAGGCCGGGCTCCAATGGCGGGTCGGCGAGAAAGTCGACGGCATCTCGCATCTCGAGAGAGGAAGCCACCCCGTCATGACTCTCGATCCACCGGGCGAGAGAGTCCGCCGTAATTGGCATCGGGTCCGCGTCGAGGAGGGCACCGACCCGGGTTTGCTCGACAACGAACTGGTCTTCCTCAGCAGGGGTCAGTTTCACGCCGCCGTATGTCTGGTTCGCAACCAGGAAGGAGTCGGTCAAGGCGTTGTGAACCCAGGCCGAGAATCCGGGATCGTCGGCGTCGTATGCGATGCCACGACTTGAGACACCAGAGACGACCCGGTGGATGCGCCGGACCTGTGCCACTGCTTGCTCGACCTCGGGCATGGCTCCATAGGTGGTGGCCGTTACATACGACGAGGTTCGGGACAGCCGCCCAAGCGGGTCCTCCCGGTAGCGAGAGTGATCGCCGACACCGGCCACCACCTCGGGATGGGCGGCCTGGATCAACAACGCCCGGATCCCACCGACGAACGAGGCCGAATCACCGAAGACGCGCCAGGACACCGAGCCCGGCCCGAACAACCCCGGGTCGCCCATGAACTCCAGGCTTCGGATCAGCGGATATGGGGCGTGACGGAAGGGCGCGGTGGCCGAGGAGGCGATTCGTCGTCGGAGACCTTCGATGGGCCCTTCACTCTGGTCGCTCATAGCTTCTATTTCTGGACGTCGCCTTCATGTCTCGCCAGGTCGATGGTCGAAGTCTGGTCGATTGTTACGAAGGCCTCGGGGTTCGACTCATGGACGAGGCGGGTCGCCACATAGACCTCCTTTCGTGGGACGACACAGAAGGTGACCCGGACCTCGCCGGCGAGGCCGTCACCATTGAGCACCGTGGCTCCAAAGCCCCGGCCCCTGAGCACCGGGGCGACCGGATCGGTGTGGATCGAGGACACCACCCGGATCAGTGACTGGCCGAGGGCCAACCACTCTTCGACGACCGAGCCGGCATATGTGCCGGCGGCGAACCCGAGGGCGAAAGCCACCATGCGCGCCGGATCATCGAGACCGTCGAAGACACGGCCGATGGCTATCACCCAAATCAGGGACTCGAAGAAGCCGAGGAGAGCTGCCGGGCCGCGACGGGCACGGCCGAGAAGGACGATGCGAACGGTGGCCATGCCCACATCGAGCAAACGCAGGGTGAAGATGATGACGAGGTCGAGTACGAGATCCATAGCGTTCACGCTAGAACCCCCTCCGGCCCTTGCGGGCCACCTCCTCCAATGCTCGCTGGGGGAGGAAACGAGACCACCGTTTCTCCCCCCGCACGGTGTCGCCGCGCTCCTGAGAGGAAACGTGACCACCGTTTCTCCCCCCGAAGGGGGGAGTACCCCGAAGGGGGGAGGGGGGACTCTTGCCGCCCTAAGGCTCAGGCGTCGTTTCGACCCCTGCGCCGGTCGAGCCCGGTGACGATGGCCCAGGCGATCAGCAGCCCGAGAAGCACCATCCATGCCCACGATGATCTGATGACCTCGACGGCCATGTTGTAGTCGGCCTGGAGATCGACCCCGTTCAATGCTGAGACTGTGCGCACCTCACCGAAGAGATCGCCCTGGAAGTTCGCCTGGAGGCCTCTGGCGGCCGCCCGTATTCCGCTCCCCTCCGGGGGAGTGCCGTCCCCGCCCGACCCCGGGCCAACGGTGGTGAACCCGATCGCGGCGCCCTCGGTTGTCGTGGTTGTCGTGGTCGTCGAGGGGGCCAAAACGGAGTCGTCCTCGGCTGCAGGGGCAGACGTGGTGGAGGTTGTGGGGCGGGTGGTCGAGGTGGCTTCTTGCTCGTTTGGTGTCGTGGGCCCTGGAGAGTCGCTTGTCGATCCAGTGTTCCTCGTGGTAGTTGTGGTCGCCCCCTCAACCGTGGTGGTGGTCGACGGCGAGGTCGTCGATGTGGTCGACGTCGTGGTGGTTGATGAGGTGGTGCTAGAAGTGGTCGTGGTGGTGGTCTCCGCTAAGGCTCCGACGATCTCCACGTTGTCGATATGGGCCGAGGCGCCAAGTGACAGAAGCGACGAGGTGACGAATCGGACACCGGTGGCTCCGGAGATATAGCTGCTGATGTCATTCGAATAGCTGACAGGCGAGCTGTCGCTGGACAACAACGAGAGCGTCCTCACCGTCTGCCAACTCGAACCACCATTGCTCGACACCTGAACCAGCAGGTTTGTGACCGAGATCCCGCCCTGCCGCTTTATGTCGTATCTCAGCTCGAGGCTGACCAGTCCCGCCGTATCGGCTAAGCGATGGGCACCCACCGCACCAATCAGTGCCGCGTTGACCCTGATGCACCTGCCGGATTTACACGATGCCTGCTGGACAACCCGAACTGCGCCCGCCCCGGGATTAGTCGACTCGCCATCCTCAACCCACGGTCCATTCCAGTTCAGACTTCCGTCATCGCCGGCGTAGCCGCCTGTTTCGAATGTGTCCTTGAACGATTCCCACTCGGTGGCGACGGCAGTCGTGGTGATCGCGAGGAGCGTCGCCACGACGGCGACTGCGACCACTCGCCTCACGCGGACATCGCCCGGATCACCTCTGCGACCGGCATTTCACCGTCGGCGAGAACATCGACGACTTCCTCGTATTCAGCTGCGAGTAAGGGCAGGGTGATGGTGAAATAGGTCTTCTGGGCAAACCTCTGGTAGGACAGCTTGCCCCCGAGCAGCGAGGTCAGACGGGACGCCACGCCGAGACCAAGGCCCAGAGTTCCCGTCATCAGTGTTGCCGCCCCATTGTGGACAAAGGTGTCGAAGAGCTTCTCCAGCCGGTCGTCGGGAACCCCAGGACCGTCGTCCCACACCTCGATGTCGACAACACCGTCACCAGTCGAGACCTCGATCCCGATCTTCGGCCCTCCGTGGCGAGCGGCGTTGGAGATCAGATTGACCAGAACGTGGCGCAACCGTGGTGAATCGGTGGCCACCGTCGCATCCTCCCCGGCGCGCTTGACATCCAGGCCGGCTCGTTTGAAGGGAACGAGCGCTGCGTCGACCACATCAGAGACCCGGGTCGGCGATAGCTCGATCTCGACGCCGGTACTCTCGAGTCGGGCAGCGGCGAGAAGGTCATCCACCATGCGGGTCATCTCGGCGGACTCATTGACAATGATCTGGGCAAGCTCGTGGGTGGTTGCCAGGTCATCGGCTCCTTGATCGGTGAGGATCTCGGCGAATCCATAGATCGAGGTCAAAGGTGTGCGCAGTTCGTGGGAGAGACCGGCGATGAACTCGTCCTTGGCCCGTCCGATCTCCCGTTCCTTCTCCAACTCCAGATTGGCCTTGAGACGGAACTCCCGAACCTGGCGGCGAGCGATGGAGCGATAGATGATGACCGCGGCGGCGGGGATGGCCAGCATCAGGAAGAACTCGATAAACCCCGTCATTCTCCTCGCCCCAGCGGTGTTGGCCTCGATCTGGGTCTGGATGTCGGCCTGCTCCGCCTGGAGCGAATCGATCAGATCGATGTATGACGACTCGACGTCGGTCATGAGAAGGTCCTTGGCGGTGGCGAAGTCGCCTCGATCGAGGGCGACGGCCACGCCGTCGACACGCGCCACGAAGTGGGTCAGAGGGGCCAACGAGACGCTGCCATCGCCGGTGTCCCGGAGCTCGGTCAAACGCTCGCGGGCATCGGTTGCCTCTTTCATCGCCGACGAGAGATCATCAGCGGTCGCGAGCTGCGTGCTCTCCAATTCGGAGAACGTGGCCGCCTGGACCAGGGCCGCACGGGTCAATGCCGCGGTGCCCAGGGAAGCGTTGGTCCAATGAAGGTCCGCTGCGTTGGCGGCGACACGCCCCGCGCCGACGGAGTTGGCGAAAGCGAGGGCTACTACCAGCACCACCAGAAGCAACGTCGCTCCGATAGCGACGCCGACCGCGCGCCGTTGTGCAGTAGGACGAATCGAGCGTTCCAACCCCATGACTGGTTATCGGCTTTTTTCGCGTCTTTTCTTTATAGGACATCTGGTCCATTGACCGTGTGGCCCATTGACGCTGTTGACACCGCATGGTCGGTCTCATCGCGTTGCTCGACCTCCGTGAGCGGTTCGCCCAGGAGATGGGCGAAGGGTTCGAGCTCGCCAGGTTCCACGAAATCGCCATCGGTCATGGGAATCTCCCGCTGGAAGTCTTGAGCAGGCTCACCGTCGAAGGGTGATCCGGTTCAGCTGGACTGGGGCCAATTCTCGGCGGCCTCGCCGACCACCGAGTCGAACTTGAGGCCCATCAGCACCACTCCAGCGGCTCCGGCGTCGCGGGCTCGTGCCTCCAATTCGGCGGTCATCTCCCAAGCCAACTTTCGGGCGACGTCAGGCGCCAGCTCCGAGAGCCGGTGCTTGAGGCCGTCTGTGACGGGAACGGCGCCTATCGATTCCATCTGTTCCACCCACGCCGGGCTGAAGGGGGGGATGATCATCAGATAGACCGGGGGATCTTCGGGCTTGAGGTTGAGACGGCTCATATAACGCTCGAGGACATCCGGATCGAGGATGGGCCCGGTCACGAAGAACTGCGCACCGAGGTCTATGCGTCGCCGGAACTGCCACTCCCGAAACCGGGTGGGCATGCCGACCTCGAAGTCAGGGAGGTTCTCCTGGAGCTCTCGCAAATGCTCGACGATCTCGTAGTGGTGGGCCAGATGATCGATGTGGGGAACGGTGTCACCGATGACAACGAGGAACGAGTCGACTCCGTTGCCGAGGGCTCCACGGACCTCCGACTCGATGGCGAGGATGTTGCGGTCCCTCGTCGACACCACAACCGTCGGATGGACGTTCGGGGTGTCATGGGTGATCCGGGCCGAGAAGGCGTAGGGCGACACCCGTATGCGGCCGAAGACGTTGTCTGTCACCAGGACGTGGCTCCAGGTCGGAGCAAGACTCCTGTGCTGGAGGTTTGGCAGCTCGGGTGGGTTGATCTCTGCGATGCGAAGCCACTCGCCGGCCTTAGTCAGCATCTCTCTTCTCCCTTGGCTTACGTGCGACGAAGTACTTCGCCTGGGGGTGATGACAGATGATGGCCGAAGTCGTCTGCTCCGGCTGGTACTGATATGACGTCTCCTCACCGACCGTGATACCGATTCGGTCCGCCCCCAACAGGTAGGCCACCTTCTCGTTGTCCTCCAGGTCGGGACAGGCCGGGTAGCCCCACGAATATCGGCCTCCCCGGAACTGCTGACGGAAGAGCCCGAGCAGCGACGGCCCGTCCTCAGAGGCGAACCCCCACTCCTCCCTGACCCTGTGGTGCCAGTGCTCGGCCAGGGCCTCGGCCATCTCGACACCCAGGCCGTGGAGCAGCAGGTAGTCGGTGTAGCGGTCGGCGGCGAACAGCTCCTTGGTCCTCTCCGAGATCTGGCCCCCCATGGTCACGATGTGGAAGGCGGCATAGTCGACCTCCTCGCCGACCGGCCGGAAGAAGTCTGCGATGCACAGGTACGGGTCTTCCTGTTGGCGGGGAAAGTTGAATCTGGTCCTCTCGGTGGTCGCC
>CAZRID010000039.1:0-14530 GCA_964600055.1 uncultured Acidimicrobiaceae bacterium | reverse complement strand
CGGCCGCGATCGCAAGGGGGATTCCCGGGACGAGGACGTGGATTGCCGCACCCAAAGCCCCCCCGATGAATAGCACCGGGAAGATGGGCCCTCCGTAGAAGCCGCCACCGAGACTGGCGCCGAGCGCAACCGTCTTGAGCAGGGCCAGCACCAACAGGAGCCCGACACCCAAGGCAGCGGGCTGGTCGAAGACTGTCTGCAGGGGCCCGGCCCCGGAAAACAGTGTCAGTGGCATGGCAAAAGCGATGACGGCGACGATCCCGCCGCCGATCACGCCCCGCAGCACGGGTTTGTCGTCCAGCCGGCGCATCGAGGAGACGAAGGCGACCAGGACCCTCCCTACGACCAGCGCGGCCAGGCCGGCAACCACGCCGATCCCCGCAGCCGCGATGAGCATCCAGCTCTTGAACTCGAGGGCCCCGAAGTCGTAGAGCCCGACGAAGGGCGTGCCGATCACCGGCCAGATGATTCCGAATCCCACGGCTCCGGCCACCACCCCCGGGACGATGTGTCTGAAGTAGTAGACGTGGGTCTGTTCGTGCTCCAGCTCGTAGGCGAGAAGCGGGCCGCCAAGCGGGGTCGACAGCAATCCTCCAAAGACTCCGCTGATCCCGGCAAAGGTGGCGATTCTCGTGTCCTCTTCGTTGCCGCCCGTCCGTCGCGAAAGCCAGGTTCCTGCAGCACCGGCGGCCGTTCCGAGTGGGGCTTCCGGCCCGAGGGAGGCTCCCCCGATCAAAGATATGACCGCAATCAACACCGCACCGGGAGCGGTCTTTGGCTCAACGTGACCCTCCTCCAACTCTGCAATGAAGCCCTTGAATCTGGCCGGCAGTTTCAAAGCTTTGTAGAGAAGGCCGATCAGCAACCCGGCGGCCAGCGGGATGACGACCGTTTCCGGTCCCCCCGAGAACCATTCGGCGCCTTCGGTCTCTGGCCACAAGGCGTGGGTTCCCTTCTCCACGATGAAGAGGTAGACGAGGCCGAAAGCTCCTCCGAATATCCCGAGGAGGATCGAGTGCCAGATGATGCGCTGGTAGGAGTGCTGCCCCACGCTGAGACGCTAACCGCCCGGCCTCGGAGCTCCGTGACATAAGGCCCACAAAATTCCTTGCCGGATCAACGGAACCTGTCAGGTGCGGTCGTGGCCGGGTCGACGCCGGCGAGGGTCAGCCCAGGGGGAGGGGACAGGCCGAGAATCTGGCTGGCGATCAGGGCCCCATAAGCGGGCGAAGTCATGATCCCGGTCCCACCCTGGCCGACGAGCCAGAAAAACCCGGAGGCGGTCGGGTCCTCACCGATGACCAGGTTCCGATCGGGGCTAAACGTGCGTAACCCGGTCCATTGGGAGTTGACTGTTCTGATGTCGAGAGTGGTCGCCTGATTGATCCGCTCGATGGCGAGGGCCACGTCCTCCAACTGTGGTCGAGGATCCAGTGGCTCGGAGGGGCTTTCCTCGGCCAGGGAGCAGAGCAACTGGACGCCGTCGGGGCGAAAGTAAAAGTTGTGATCGATGTCGACGACCATGGGCCACCCCGAGTAGTCATGGTCGCCGGGCACCATGAAGGCGGTCCGCCGCATCGGTTGGAGGCCGATTGGCTCGATCCCGGCCATGTCGGCGACGACATCACCCCACGCCCCTGAAGCATTGACAACGGATTGGCAGTCGATGTCACCGCCCGGAGTCGACACCCTCCAGCCATGGTCGAGCCTGGTCAAGCCGGTGACGGGGGACGACAGTCGGAATTCGGCTCCATGGCGGCGAGACATTCGGACGAAGCACTGGTGCAGGGCGGCGACGTCGATGTCGCGTGCGCTCGGCTCGTATAGGCCGGCGGCGATGCGCTCCGGGCGCATCTTTGGAACCAAGCGCAGGACCTCGTGGGTGTCGACCAGCCGGGAGCCGGCTCCGGACTCCACACCCTCCTCCGCGATTTTCTGCAGATGATCGAGTTGGGTGTCGTCTGCGATCCACAGCGCACCACGATCGGATAGGAGGGGCGCGTCTGTCGAGCCCTCGGGCGCATTCTCCAGGAACGGCTGACTGGCAAGCACCAGGGGACGGGAGCCCTCGCCTCCGTAGTTGGCCACGAAGATCGCCGCCGACCGGCCAGTGGTGTGAAAAGCCAGCGACTGCTCCATTTCGAGCAGGGTCACCGACCCGTGGGGCGCCAGATGGGCGGCTGCTGAGACACCGGCGATCCCGCCACCGATCACCACGACGTCGGTCACGGAATGACCACCACACGCCCGATGACATTTCGATCCGCCACCCAGCGGAACGCATCGATGGCCTGGTCGAGTGGGTAGATCTTCTGAACCACTGGTCGAAGCGTCCCGTCCTCGACCCAGTCCATGATTACCTGATTGTTGGCCGCGCTCTTGTCGGGCTCCTCGATGTTGAACCGCCCCCAAAACACCCCTACCACCGAGTTGCCCTTGACCAGGCTGAGGTTGAGCGGGATGGTCGGGATGTTGCCCGACGCGAAGCCGACTACGAGAAGCCGGCCATTCCATTTGGTGGAGCGGAGCGCGAGCTCGGTTGACTCTCCGCCCACCGGGTCGTAGACGACGTCGACGCCTTCACCCGAGGTTTCAGCTGCGATCCCGTCACGCAGAGGCGTCTGGTCATAACGCACGACACCGTCGGCGCCTGCCTCGCGGGCGGCGACCGATTTCTCCTCGGAGGAAACCGCGGCAATCACCCTCGCCCCCAATGCCTTTCCGATCTGGATGGCGGCGATCCCGACCCCTCCCGCGGCGCCGAGGACGAGCAGTGTCTCACCCTCGTCCAACTCTGCCCGGTCCACCAGGCCGTGGTAGGAGGTCCCGTAGGCCACCGGGATCGCCGCTCCCACCTCGAAGGAGACATCGTCGGGAAGCTTCACGATCGACCCCGGATAGGCGATTGTGCGTTCAGCCATGGCACCGAAGCCGACGAAGCCACACACCCGGTCACCCGGCGAGAACCCGTCGAGCCCGGCGGCCGTGTTGACGACGCCGGCGAACTCCAGTCCGGGGACAAAGGGCAACTCGGGCTTTGTTTGATAGGTCCCCGCCACCAGGAGCGTGTCGGCGAAATTGACCGCAGCTGCCTTGACTTCGACGATGGCAGTTCCCGGAATCGGCACGGGGTCGGGGAACTCACCGATCCGCAGTGCGTCGATTCCCTCATATCTGTCACAGATCACGGCACGCATCCGGGCAGCCTACGGACACCAGGCGCTTGGCTCTGACACAATCGGGGTGGTGCCAATAGAGCCGATGCCGTCGAAATTCGAATTACCCGACCCTCGCTCAACCGATGGGGATGTGGTGGCGGTCGGGGCCGACCTCGATCCGGGAACCCTCCTCCAGGCATATCGCAAGGGATTGTTCCCGATGTATCTCCCGGATGGCCATCTCGGCTGGTGGTCACCGGTCGATCGGACGATCCTCCCGCTACGCGGCGTGCACATCAGCCGCTCCCTTCGCCAGTCGACGAGACGCTATCGGGTCTCGGTCGACGCAGATTTCGAGGGCGTGATTAGGGGTTGTGCCGATCCGAGGCGACGAGACCCTTGGATCACCGAGGAGTTTATCGACGCCTATGTCCAGCTCCATCGTCTCGGCTGGGCGCATTCGGTCGAGGTTTGGGACCACGAAGGCGGACTTGCGGGCGGTCTCTACGGTGTCTCGGTCGGCGGCCTGTTCGCCGGTGAGTCGATGTTTCACGACGCTCGTGATGCGTCCAAGGTGGCGCTGGTGCATCTGGTCGTCGTGATGAGCCAGGGAGGTGGCCGACTTCTGGATGTGCAGTGGCAGACCCCTCACCTTCAGTCCCTGGGGGCGGTTGTGATAGGCCGGGAGGAATACCTGCAACTACTCGAAGCGGCCCTCGCCGGGCCCGACCCCTTCGTTTCCGCACATGAGAGCGACAGCTTGTAGTAGACCACTGGCGGCCCGACAGGCCACTAGCGGCCCGTCGCCCAAATAGCTCCGCAGTCTCGCCGGCCCTCGACGCCGCTGGACTGCGTCCTCGTCCTCAACGCACCAACGGGTGCGCCTTCGTCCTGCGTCCTTGCCAGCGACGCCGAATGGCTCGGCGACACCGCGGGATCTATTGGGCGACAGGCCACTAGTCTCGCTGACCTATCGCTGGAGGATCGTTGCGGGCCGTCGTCGCGGGTGTGGATCTGAGTGCCATGGGGAGGCGGGTCGCCGATCGGGCCCGGATGATGGCCGAATCGTCCGGCTCTGCCCTTCTCCTCCTCCATGTCCTAGAGCCCGTGGGCGAGGCGATGATCGAGCCCAGCCTTGCTCATCTCATGCGGGAGCATCAGCGAGAGGAGGCCGAGAAGCTCGCAGAATGGACCAGGCAGCGGTCCGAAGTCCCGGTCGATCTCGAAGTCGTCAAGGGCTCGCCCTCGTGGGAACTGACTGCAAGGGGGAAGACGGCAAGCCTCGTTGTTGTGGGCTCTTCGTCCATCGACGCCTTCTCCGTGGGCCCGGTGGCGAAACGCGTCGCACGGAAGGCTGTTGTCGACACGCTGGTTGTCCGCCGTCAACCCCGGACGCCATATCGCAAGATCATCGCGGCGGTCGACTTCTCCGAACACTCCAGGGCGACAGTCACCAGCGGCCTCGCCCTGTTCCCGGATGCGGAGATCACGGCGTTGTACTCGATGCCATCGCGATTCGACCCTCTGCTTGCCGGGGCGGGCCTTTTCAAAGAAGAACTGGAAGCTTCCCGAGGAGTCCGGCTCGGCATGGCCGAAGAGCGGATGGAGAAGTTCGCTGCCCCGTGGAATGGTGACATCCGGACTCTCGTCGTGGACGGGCCGCCAACCGGGACCATCGAGGAGGTGGTCCGGAGGAGAGGAGCGGACCTGGTGATCGTGGCAAGCCGGGGTGCCAGCGCCACCAGGATGGTCCTGTTGGGCACGGTCGCCGAAGGCCTGGTCACCGAAGCGCCTTGCGACGTGCTGGTCGCCAGGTCGAAGGCCCCGTTCCGCCGCCCGTAGGACGGGTCCTCAGCCCTCCAGCGGCTTGTTCGAGATCGGGAACCTGAGAGTGAACGTGGTCCCGGTGGACTCCGAATCCAACGAGATCTCCCCACCGGTCTTGGTCACGATGGTGTGCACGGTGTGGAGGCCCAAGCCGGTGCCCTGCCCCGGTGCCTTGGTGGTGAAGAACGGATCGAAGATCCTCTTCTGCACATCTGGGGCGACACCCGGCCCGGTGTCGGAGATCCTGACCACCACCGATCTGCCCTCATGGGTGGCACGGATGGTCAGCGTCCCCTTGCCGTCCATGGCGTCTGCGGCGTTGTCGATGAGGTTGGTCCACACCTGGTTCAGATCCCGGCCCGATGCTTCGATAGGGGGCAGGTCGGGCGCGATGTCGAGGACGGTCTCGATACCTCGCAGCTTGTGCTTGAGCAAGATCAGAGTGTCCCCGATTCCTTCGGTGGGATCGATCTCCTGGATCGGTGCCTGATCCAGGTACGAGTAGTTCTTCACCACTCGCACCAATTCCGAGATACGCCCGGCGGCGATGCGAACCTCTCCGATGAGTTGGAAGGCAAGGACACGCAGACCCAGCCAGCGGGTGAACTTCCGGGCAGTTTCCCGGTCGAGGCCCTCGACGGTCTCATCGAGGAGACCCGGGGTCCACCCGTCCTCCACCAGGGCCGGGGCCAGCTCCCAGGGCTCCTCGACCTCGAGCTTCTCGAGCCACTCGACGACCTCTCCCTCCAGACCGGACCTGGTGAGAGGATCGATGCCGTGAGCCTTGTCCGGCACCGGGATCGGTCGGTCCAACAACTCGCCGATCCCCGAGAGAAGGATCGTGGCGTCGCCGAGAGCCACATATACCTCTTCGGATCGGGCCATGCTCCGGCCCACTGCCGCCGCCGGGTTGTTCAGCTCATGCATCAGCTGAGCGGCCATCCGGCCCAGTGCGGCCATACGCTCTTCGTGGCGGAGAGTGTCCTCGATCCCGCGGAGACGCGAGGTCACGGTGCGGAACATCCTCCGGACCACACGCGAGTCCCCGATCAATGCCTCGAAAGCCTCGGCCGGGATCCGGATCAAGGTCGACTCCCGGGTCGCGGTCACGCTGGCGGTCCGGGGTGCATTGTCGAGAAGGGCAATCTCGCCCACCACCTCACCGTGACCCAGATTGGCGAGAAACACCTCACGGTCGAGCCCGGCCTTGGTGACCTGCAGCTCGCCCTCGACCACCACGAACATGTCCTCCGAGTGCGAGTCCTCCTCGATGATCCGGGCGCCGGTCTGAACCGTGATCTTCTCCGACTGACGGCACACCTGTTCGAGCAATGCCTGGGGAAGATCGGAGAAGTAGGGGAGCCCTCGCAGTATCTCAGCGATGTCGATCAAAGCGATGCCAGGTGGTTGTGGACGAATCGGATCGCAGTTGCTCCTTCGCCGACGGCACCGGCCACCCGCTTGATCGACCCGTGCCGCACATCGCCGGCGGCGAAGATCCCGGGGACGCTGGTCTCGAGGGGGAGCGGGTCACGGTCGACGTTCCACCCCTTGAGGGGACCCATGTCGGTTCCGGTGAGGACAAAGCCACGCTCGTCGAGCTGGACGACATCGGCCAGCCAGTCAGTGTGAGCGGTTTGCCCGATGAAGATGAACAGCGCTCCCGCCTCGACCTTCTCCTCCTCCGCGGTCTGCCGATCACGTATGACCAGTGCCTCGAGGTGGGTGTCGCCGATCGCCGAGACCACTTGGGAATAGGGACGTACCTGGACCGCCGGGCTGGTCTCGATGTTGTCGATGAGATATTGCGACATCGTGGCTGCCAGATCGTCGTTTCGGATGAGGATCGTGACCGAGTCGGTGAACCGGGACAGGAACAGGGCGGCCTGACCGGCTGAGTTGCCCCCGCCGACCACGAACATCGGGTGGTCGCGGTGATTGGAGGCCTCGATGTTCGATGTCCCGTAGTAGACACCGGCCCCGATCAGAGGGTCGAGGCCTTCGGCGGTCAGCTTTCGGTAGGAGACCCCGCTTGCGACCACCATCGCCTTGCAGGCGACGGTCGTCTCGTCGGCGAGGTGAACGATGATGAAGGGGTCGTTACGGGTGAGTTGGGTCACGGTTCCCGGGACGAGGATCTCCGCACCAAGACGTTGCGCCTGGGCCGTGGCGCGTCTGGCCAGGTCGTTCCCACTGAGGCCCTTGGGGAAGCCGAGGTAGTTCTCGATCAGGGAGCTCTGCCCGGCCTGACCGCCGGGGGCTTCCTCCTCGATCAGGAGGGTGCTCAGGCCCTCTGACGCGCCGTAAACCGCCGCTGCCAACCCGGCCGGCCCGCCCCCGATGATGACCACGTCGTAGACCTCCGAGGTGGCGTGGGTCTTCAGGCCGACACGGTCGGCGATCTGAGCCGTCGTCGGCCGGAGGATCGGTGGGCCGTCGCCGAACAGGACGAGGGGCAGGTCGCTCATCGTGGCCCCTGCCTCCTCGGTGAGAACCCAGGCCATGGGCTCGGTCTCGATGTCCATCGATCGATAGGGAATCTGGTTGCGGGCGAGGAAGGCCTTCAACGCGTGGGCGTCCCGGGACCATTGCTGGCCGATGACCCGGATCCCGTCGAATCGAGGGCGGTATCCGGCAACCCAGTCCGAGAGCAGGTCGTCGAGGATGGGGTAGAGCTTCTCCTCCGGGGGATCCCAGGGCTTCATGATGTAGTGGTCCAGCCCTACCTCGTTGATCGCCTGAATCGCGGCCTCGGTGTCGGCGTATGCGGTCAAGAGGGCCCGTTTCGCCGAAGGGTGGGTCTCCAGGGTCTCCCGAAGCACATCGATTCCGGTGATGCCGGGCATCCGCTGATCGACCAGCATCAGGGCCACGGGCGTGTCCTGCATCGCGAGAGTGCTCAGGGTGTCGAGGGCCTCCTGGCCGCTTCCAGCCCAGACGATTCGGTAGTCGTTCGCGTATCGGGCGCGCAGGTCGCGTTGGACGGCCTGAACTACCTCGGGCTCATCGTCTACGGCGAGGATGACTGGCTTGGTCTCGGTCACCGGGCGACAACCCCATCTGGAAAGCAGTATTTCCAGCTCTCTCCCGGCTCGATCGACTGGATCAACGCGTGGCTCGTCTCCTCCCAGTGGGCCCGGGCGTGGCGGTTCTTCGAAGCATCACAACATCCGACCGCTCCACAGAAGAGACAGGCGCGGAGGTGGACCCATCGATCTCCGACCGCGACGCATTGGTCACAGATGTCGGTTAGGGGGTCTACCGGTTCCAGCTCGATGAAATGGTCACAAGCGACATTCAATTGTGGTGTCACCTCCCGCCCCGGAAATTAGCGCACCTCGCGGGCTTCTAATCCGTTCTCGCGCGAAAACGGAGGGTCGGCGTCAGATGGCGGCGAGTGCTTGTTTCACTGCTCGGGCCACGAAGACCTTGGCCAGATGAGTCTTGTACTCGACCGACCCGTAAAGGTCTTCGAGCACGGTCACGTCCTCGAGAGCGTGCTCGGCCGCGGCCTTGATCGCCTCGTCGGAGCCGTCGGTGCCGATCAGTGCATGGCCGACGCCGATGGCCAGGGACGGTTTGGTCCCGACCCCGGTCAGCCCGATCCGGGCGTCCTCGATCGTCCCATTGCTCTTCTTCACCCAGGCCGCGGCGCCGGCAACGGCATAGTCGCTGTGACCACCACGCCGACCGAGCTTGTCATACGCAGATGCTTCACCAGGCCCGGTCTTGGGGAACCGGATCTCGACGAGGATCTCGTCGGGCTCCAAGGCCGAGGTGAGGGCATCGATGCAGAACTCCGAGGCCTGGATCTCACGGGTGCCAGACGCCGAACGGGCGATCATCGTCCCACCGAGAGCGATCACCGCCGCCGGTTGGTCGGCGGCTACGTCGGAATGGGCCAGAGCCCCGCAAGTCGTGCCACGATTGCGCACCTGCACGTCGCCCGTCAGCGACGCCGCTTTGGCCAATGCCGCGGCGTGGGTGGCGATAAGGGCGTCCGAGGCAGTGGTGGCGTGTCTCACCAGCGCCGGGAGCGAGATGTAACCGCCCTCGTCGCTGACGGCGTCGAGACCGGGTATCCGCCCGATGTCCACCACCACTGCGGGCGAGAACAGACGTGTCTTCATCAGTGGGATCAGGCTCATCCCACCGGCCATCACCTTGGAGCCCTCGCCTAACGCCCCCAGGGCCTCGTCGAGGGTCGAGGGCGCTACGTAGTCGAACTGTCTCGGGTACATGTCACGCGCTCGCTTCCTGCATCGCCTGCCACACCCGTTTCGGTCTGACCGGCATGTCGACGTGCTTCACACCCATCGGGGTTAGGGCGTCCACCACCGCGTTGACGATGGTGTGGGCGGAGCCAATGGTCCCTGCCTCGCCGATTCCCTTGACCCCCATCGGGTTGACCGGGGTCGGAGTGACCGTGCGGTGCAGGTCGAAGGAGGGGAGGTCGGTCGCCGTCGGCAGCAAGTAGTCGAGCAGGGACCCGGTGAGCATGTTTCCGCTCTCGTCGTAGATGGCTTC
The DNA here is from genome assembly GCA_964600055.1 of uncultured Acidimicrobiaceae bacterium. Classification (GTDB taxonomy): domain Bacteria; phylum Actinomycetota; class Acidimicrobiia; order Spongiisociales; family ZC4RG35; genus JARDZU01. The sequence continues at coordinate 5,018 of CAZRID010000039.1, read as the reverse complement.
CTCGAACATGGCCTGTCCGATCCCCTGGGCGATCCCGCCTTGGATCTGCCCGTTGACGATCATCGGGTTGACCACATGACCGCAGTCATCAACGGCGTGATACTCGAGAAGGTCCACATCGCCGGTGTCGGGGTCGATCTCCACGAGGGCGAGATGCGTCCCGAACGGCCAGGTGGCGTTGCCTGGGCTGAAAGAGGTGTGCGCCTCCAGCCCGCTGTCCACATCGTCAGGACTGGTGTGGGCCTGATATGCCGCTTTGGCTATCGCCGCCCACTCGACTCTCTTCTCCGGCGAGCCGGCCACGTGTGCCCCGCCGTCGACGAACACCATGTCCTCGCCCGATGCCTCGAGCAGATGGGCAGCGATCTTGGCCGCTTTCTCCTTGACCTTCTTGGTCGCCTCGAAGGTGGCGGCCCCGTCGACGGCTATCGAGCGACTGCCGAAGGTGCCGATGCCCATCGGGTGCTCCCGGGTGTCGCCGTGGAGAACCCGAATGTCCTCCACGGGGATCCCCAGGCCGTCACCCACGATCTGGGCCCAGGTCGTCTCGTGGCCCTGGCCCGTGGGACCGGTGCCGATGACGACGGTGACCGTTGCATCCGGGTTCACCCGAACCAGCCCCGATCCATTGAACGAGGCCGGAAGCCCGTAGTTCGACCACGAGAACCCGATCTCGGCGAGGATCGCAGGTCCGAAACCGCACACTTCCACGTACGAGCCGACCCCGATCCCGACCAGCCGACCCTCGGCGCGCGCCGCCTCCTGCCGCTTTCGCATGCCGGCGTAGTCGCTGACCTCGATCAGCTTGTCCACCGCGGCCTCATAATTGCCCGAGTCGAGGGAGAAGCCACAGCCCATCTGAGCCGGGAACTCGTCGGGCTGCCAGAAGTTCTTCCTGCGCACTTCGAATGGGTCCATTCCGATCTCATGGGCGTAAGCGTCGACGATCCGTTCCAGGTAGTAGATCGCCTCGGGGCGACCGGCGCCGCGGTAGGCGTCGGTGGTCATGGTGTTGGTGACCACGCAAGCCACGGTCCAGGAGATGGGCATTTTGTACTGGCCCGACCCGATCCAGAGCCCCAGCAGCGGGATGGCCACGGTGAAGTTCTGGGTGTAGGCACCCATGTCGGCGAGCGCGTCGAGCTTGTAGCCGAGGAATTCCCCGTCCTTGGTCCCGACCAGGGTTGCGGTGCCGATCCATCCCCGGCCATGGATGGTCGAGCCGGCTGCCTCACGACGGGTCTCGGTCCACTTCACCGAGCGCCCCAGCTCCTTGGCGGCGAATGAGACCAGGATCTCGTCGTTGTAAACGTTCAGCTTTGAGCCGAAGCCCCCTCCGACCTCAGGGGCGATCACACGCACTTCGGTCGTCCTCATCCCAAAAGTGGTCGCGATCGCGCCTCCGAGGGCATGAGGGACCTGGGTCGAGCTGTGCACCGTGAAGCAGGTGTACCCGGGGTTGTATTCCGCCAGTACAGAGCGGGGCTCGATAGCGACCGGGATCAGCCTCTGATTGACCATCTCCAAGCTGACAACGACCGCGTCGTCTCGCTCCATGGCCGCATCCACCTGAGGCGTCTGGTCCTCCAGGCCGAGTGCCTCCCAGTAGCCGTGATAGGTCCAGGTATGGAGGACGTTCGAATCGAGCTCGTCGTGGATCTTCACCTCGTCCGAGGCGGCCTTCTTCAGATCGACCACTGCTGGGAGAACGTCGAAGTCGACGACGATTGCATCGGCGGCGTCCTGTGCCTGGTATCGACTCTCGGCTACCACCATGGCGATCGCCTCGCCGACGTGGTTCACCTCGCCGGCGGCGAGGAGGGGGCGGAGCTTCCCGATTGGCACCTGGGCCAGCAGTGGCCCCAGGTGCGCCACGTCATCGTGCGTGAACACTGCCACGACGCCCGGCATCTCCTTTGCGGCCGAGGTGTCGAGAGATGTGATCTTGCCCCGGGCGATCGGGGATCGGAGAAAGGCAACGTGGAGCAACCCGGTGCGGGTCAGATCGTCGACATACTCCCCGTAACCCGTTATCAGCGCCGGGTCCTCACGTCGTCGAACCGATCCACCCATGACACTGGTGCTAGCCATTAGTGAGCCTCCTCCCAATCCGGAGGCGGTGGTTCCTCGCCCCGCATCTTGGCGCCGGCGTACTCAACCGCCCGCACGATGTTGTGATACCCGGTGCAACGGCAGAGGTTGCCTTCGATGCCGTGTCGAATCTCGTCCTCGGACGGGTTGGAGTTGTCGGCAAGGAGAGCCGCAGCCGACATGATCATCCCCGGGGTGCAATAGCCGCACTGGAGACCGTGACGCTCCCAAAAACCCTCCTGAACCGGATGAAGCTCGCCGTTGCTGGCGAGCCCCTCGATGGTCTTGATGTTGGCCCCATCAACCTGAACGGCAAACATCGTGCATGATTTCACGGGTTTGCCGTCGAGATGGACCGTACAAGCGCCGCAATAGCCGGTCTCGCAACCGACGTGCGTCCCGGTGAGGTGGAGATTCTCCCGGATGAAGTGGACGAGAAGGGTCCTTGGCTCGACGTCGCCCGATACCGATCGCCCATTGACGGTCATGGACACATTCATGAAGACCCCTTTCGGCCCGGAGGTGGGAACGTCGGAAACATATCAAATTGTGAGGACGTCGTGCAGCCGGCCGCCACCTGATCGAAGACCTGTCTCGCAGGTACCTGACGTGCGTCGGGCCCGTAGCTCAATCCGGTCCCCGATCAGCGGACTGCTCACAGCTGGCTATGCGTGGCGAGTTAACGGGGCTTAAGAACAAAACGAACGTGGTTGGAAAACAACTCATCGTCGGGGTAATCGGCAAGTTCCTGTCGGATCTCAGGTGTTAGGAAAGCCCGGCCGAGGTCGGGGTCCCGAACGCTTTCGTCGAGAATCGTGAACCGTTCTTGGAATAGTGCACGGTAGTCGGCGCGCCCCAGCTTGTTCAAATACGTGTTGGCTGGGTACGTGTAGTCGCGAAGGTGGTCCCAGGGAGGGCAAGTCCGCCGACGATTCGCATCGAGGTTGTGGTACTCGATGTTGTGTCCACCCTTGATGCCTGTGAATACATTGGGTCGAATCATTGCGATGCCTCGATCCGACAGGTGATCGGTTATGAGAACGCAAATCGCAGTCAGATCCTCGTGCGGAATGTGCTCGAAAACATCTTCGGAGTAGATGAAGTCGACGGGTTCTGTGGGCCATGCCGCGAGATCCGCAGCGCTTCCTGTCGTCATCCGGAACATGGGCCAAGTGAAGTCACTTCGAGCTACTTCAGATAGATGGCGTCTCAACCGTCGATTCTCGAAGACGTCACTCGTGAGGTATCGCACGCCGGTCTTGACAGCTCTTTCAGCACCGTTGCGTCTCCAGGAGTCGACAAAATCCATCGGCCGGAACCCAAGAGTCACGACATCTGGATCAGCGCCGCTGACGTCGACGCCTGACGCCGCAAGGTAGAGCAGTCGATATGGCCGCGGGCCGTAGCCAATCTCAAAGGCTCGCGCCCCAGGGAGTGCAAAGCCTCCGTAGTCCTGCGTTACCTCGCCGTACTCGATCAAATCAGCTTGGAGTTTCGAGTAATCGCAGTTTGCGAACGGGCCTCGATCCCGGACGGCGTGGGAGAGTTGGAAGATTGACTCTTGCAGCTTGGTCCTGAGCGCTACTGGCTGGCCTGAAGAAGAAGACTTCACGTATGGAGGACAGTACCGCTCCGGTTTTACAGCAAACATATTGATGCGTCGGCGTGTCACGGGCTGGTTCTGAGGGCTGGCGGGCGCGGCGGATCGGCCCTACCTTGCTGGCGGGTTGGTCGTATTGTTGGCGTCGAGTTCCGGGAAGTGGCTCATCCGAAGGGCCGGTGTATCAGGCTGTGAGCCGGCCACGCTGGAACAAGAGTCGTCCCCGGGTGTCCTCCCGGGCCCACTATTCCGCTGAGGTGGTGGCTGGGTCCGCCGGCACAGTGGGTCGAGGAATTAGTAGGCGTGGTCGAGTTGGGGATGGACACCTCATCTTCTGGTCGTGCCCGGGGGTCCTCGCCGCAGTCGAGGCCTGACCAGCACCTGTCAGCAACCCGAGAGGCCCGGCTCACGGGCGAGGAATTAGTCTTCGGGTGTGGATTCGAGTCCAACCTCAGAGCCCGTGCACGAACCAAGCGGAGGGATGATGACTACGTCGACTGCACCATGGCCGGCCCGCCGCATCCTGGGGTTGGTTGGCCTTGTCCTCTACGTCGCCACCGGGGTGTTTCCTTACGCGGCGTCCGGTCTGGTGGCCCCGCTCTGGGGTATCGCCGTCCTCTACGTGGGTTGGCTCTTGGGCTTGTGGTTGACGATACGGCTGTACCAGCGCAGGTCGGCTTGGGCGCTGGCGATGCCCATCGCGGCGCTTGCGTTCTGGTGGGTCGTCCTCACGATCGGTGAGTCGGTCTTCGGCTGGACGGCCTAGCCCACGCAGATCGCGGGACAGTTCATTTCAAGAGCGTTCGTTCGCGAGGTGGCCAGGTACCCTTTGATAGTCGGGGCCCGTAGCTCAATCCGGTCAGAGCAGCGGACTCATAATCCGTTGGTTGCAGGTTCAAGTCCTGCCGGGCCCACCTCAAAGCCCCAGGTAAACTAGGGCATGTACGCAGCTATTCCTAGGGCGGCTGCGGCCCGCCTTGCGGAGCTCGGTCGAAGCGACAGCTCGGCATATCCCGCTCAACTTGGCCTCGCGATGAGGGCCTCCACGTCATCTCACCCAAACGCCGACTTTCTCCGGCTGCATGGTGGTGGACACCACGTCCATCCATCCTTCCACGACCCGATCGGCGTCCACCTCGTCCCGGAGCGAAGCGGCAAAGCCGTCCATCACCCTTTGCGCGTCGTAGTAACCCCGGTTGAAGCGACGGTCCACCATACCCTGGACCCAACGCCGCAGCGGGTTGAACAGGGCGGCCACGGCAAGAGTCGAGCAGGTGTCGTTCAGCGTCGTCAAGATCGTGCCGGGCGTACCGGACGTGACACGCGA
>CAZRID010000038.1:0-14651 GCA_964600055.1 uncultured Acidimicrobiaceae bacterium | reverse complement strand
CTCGCCGATGCCGGCGGCGGTTCCTGATGCCCCGCCCCAAGAAGGGGCCCAGGTTTGGAGGGTCTCCGTCGCACAGCAAGAAGATCATGGCCAATCTCGCCACCGAGCTCTTCCTGCACGAGAAGGTGACCACCACGCTGCCCCGGGCCCAGGCGGTAAGGCCGCTCGCCGAGAAGCTGATCACCAAGGCGCGTAAGGGCGACCTTCACGCCAAGCGCATCGTGCTGAAGACCATCCCGAACCGGGAAGCAATGGTCAAGCTCTTCGATGATGTCGCCCCCCGCTACGCGGACCGCCAGGGCGGTTACACCCGGATCACCAAGCTGGGCCCCCGCCGCGGCGACGGCGCCGAAGAAGCCATCATCGAGCTCGTTTGATTGCTGGCCGACTTTGGCCATCAGTCTCCGTCGCAGCCATATCGTTCCGGTGAAGGGGGCCTACCTCGGGGGCGTCACTGACAAGGTCCTTGGGTTCCAACATCTGTGGTCTGAGCCGAGGCTTAATCCCCCGGTCCACGATCAGCTTTCCTATGAGGGGACGGACGGGCGAAGTCCGCTGGCAAACAAGTCAGGCGACGACGCCGACCAGAAGGCCGGCTACGAAGACGGTGCCACCGCCGATTACCACCTGAATCGGTGTCACGCGGTGGCGGAGGATGCGTCTGGCGATCACACTGTCGAGCATGGTGACCCCTCCGATGAGAAGGGCGATGACTCCTGCGATCAGCAGGAGATTCGACACCAACTGGGCGAAGACGACACAGAACACGATGAGGGCGAGGACGCCGACCAGTCCCCCCCGGGTGAAGACCCAATCGGGGATTCTCGATCCGAATCGTTCCTTGGCCTGCTCCAGGAACTGATCGATCCTGGACTCTCCCTTGACCTTGGTCGCCTTCTCGGCTGGGGGCTTGGGGACAGTCGCAGTCTTTGCCGGCTTCGTCTTTGGAGCGCGTGATGCCTCGGCCTTGGCCGACTTCCTGGGCCGGCTCGACCGTTTCGACGTGGGCTTCAGCGAGGCAGCTTCCTCTTCGAACGCGGCGCGATCATCGATGTCGAGCAGTAGGACCTCTCCTTCGGCTGCGACTCTGATCCCCTCGGGGATGCGAGAGATGTCGATGGCTGCGATCTCCCAGTCACCGATGACGTGTTCGCCGGATGCCACCTGCAACCGACCTTCCTGAACGAGGACAGTCGCAGCCAGGGCGTTGCTGTCGCCGGGCAAACGAAGTGACGCAGTGAACTTTCCCACAACTGTTTATCGGTCGTTTCCGGGGCCGACTGGTGGGGAACTATCGCAATTTGCAAAAAAACCGAAACTGGCGTCCCGGGTTAGCCTGAGCGGGCTTTGAGTCAGCCTTCCTACCTCGATTTCACCAAAGATGAGTGGGCAGCTCTCCGCGCCAACACTCCGCTCACGCTGACCGAGTCGGACATCGAGAAGATCCGTGGGATCAACGTCCTCCTCGACATCGACATGGTCGAGCTCAGCTTTCTGCCGCTTTCCCGGCTCTTGAACCTCCACGTGCAAGGCAGCCACCAGCTGGCCACGGTGACCGACACCTTTCTCGGGACTCCTCCTCGACCCACGCCGTTTGTGATCGGGATCGCCGGGTCGGTGGCTGTCGGGAAGTCAACAATCTCCCGCGTCCTCCAGGAGCTTCTCGCTCGTTGGCCGCAGCACCCACAGGTGGAGCTGGTCACCACCGATGGGTTTCTCCACCCGAATGCGGTTCTCGAGGAGCGGGGCCTCATGGATCGGAAGGGCTTCCCGGAAAGCTATGACCGTCGCACGTTGCTCGAATTCATGGCTCGCTCCAAGTCCGGTGAGGAACACCTCGAGGTCCCGGTCTACTCCCACATCGCCTACGACGTTCTCCCCGGCGGGACGAGGGTGATCAGCCGACCCGACATCCTGATCCTGGAGGGGCTCAATGTGCTCCAGGCCGGCGAAAGTGGTGCGTTTGTCTCGGACTATTTCGACTTCTCGATTTTCGTCGATGCCGACACGGAGGCGGTGCGACAGTGGTACGTACAGCGGTTCATCACGCTCAAGAACACGGCCTTCACCCAACCCGACGCCTACTTTCACCGTTATGCCGATCTCTCGGATGAGGGGGCCGTGGCCGTGGCGACCGACATATGGACCCGGATCAACGAGGTCAACCTGGTTCAGAACATCCTCCCCACACGGGAGCGGGCGAGTCTGATCCTGCAGAAGGCAGCCGACCACTCGATTGAGCGGGTCCGCCTTCGTCGCTGACCGCGTTAGCCTCGCCCGTCTGTGAGCAATATGTTCTCTCGTGCCGGTCGGGCCGCGGTCCTTGATCGCAAACCATTCACCGAAGCCTTCTTCGATGGCGACTCGGCAGCCGATGCGGCCATCCTGGTCTCGACCGTGGCCGGCGTCACCTATGTCGGCAGACTGCTCGTCAACGGCGCGATCGGCGCCTTCTCGTTCCCGACGTTGCTCCAGATCGTCATCGCCGGCGTGGTCTCGTGGTTGATCCTGGGTTTTGCCACCTGGTTCACCGCCACCCGGCTCTTCGGCGCCAGCGGTCGACCGCAAACCATGATCGCCCTCCAGGGCCTGGCCGTCCTGCCGTTGCTTCTCGAGCTCTTCGGGAGGATCGGTGGGTCAATAGGTCTCCTCTGGTATCTCGTCATCCTGGTCGTGGGCACCAGGGAGGCCGCTGAGATCAAGACCCGCGATGCCGCGGTCTCGGTGCTGATCGGCTTCGCGATCGCCGCCATCTTCCGGACGCTGATGGGTGTTCCCTTTGCGGTCTTCGGCGCCCTGTTCTGATGCCGACGCTCCGTCTCGACCTGGCCTATGACGGTTCGGGTTTCAGGGGCTATGCGCGTCAAGAAGGTCTGCGCACCATCCAGGCGGTGCTCGAGGAGGCGATCGAGACTGTTTTGAGGGTGCCGGTGCAGACTTCGGTGGCGGGGAGGACCGATGCCGGGGTCCACGCCCGGGGCCAAGTGGTGTCGATTCAGGTCGAGGAAGCGGTCGACACGGAGCGATTGGCTCGGTCGATCAGCGGTTTGGTCGGCCCGGAGATGAGCGTGATGGCCGTGACCGAGGTGGACAAGGAGTTCAACGCCCGTTTCTCTGCGTCGTGGCGGGAGTACCGGTATGAGATTTCGACCGCCTCTGTTCCCAATCCGCTGACCAGAGGATTCGTGTGGCACGTCGGCCGAAGCCTCGAAGCGACGGCCATGGTCGCAACGGCTGCCGAATTCGTGGGTGAGCACGATTTCAGCGCATTCTGCCGGTCGGTAGACGGAAAGAGCAATGTGCGACGGGTCGATAGGGCGTGGTGGGACGTGGCCGACAATCAGATGCTGTTCTGGATCAAGGCGAACGCCTTCTGTCATCAGATGGTTCGTTCGTTGGTCGGCCTCGCCTATGACGTTGGTCGGGGCTTCACGCCGCCAAGCTCGGTGCGGGAGATCGTCGAGTCCGGCGACCGGGGGCGGGTTGTCACCGTAGCCCCACCCCATGGGTTGACCCTGTGGGAGGTGGGCTACTGACGGGTCGAAGGCTTTTCCTCCGCCTGCTTACGGGACCCGGAGCATCGGCGGTCGACCCTTGAACGCCTTGTCGCCGATGGAGACGAGACCCCGGACCAGGGCATCCAGAGGCGACCTGGAAGGTACGGTGTCGATTTCCGGGCTTCGTAGACGCTCACGGGCACTCTTGAATGCGGTCTCGCCATTGTTTCGATTCGACAGGGGTTTGCTCAGATTGGTTCGTGGGTGGCGCATGTGCTGATCCTCCTGGTGGTCGTGGGCATAGTCGCCCACGACATTCACATGGATCGTGCGTCGACGGGAGGGCTCTCGGATAGGGGGATCGTCCCCCTGGGGGAGAACCCCCAACCTTCCCTCATGCAAGATAAGGCGCCATGACGTTTGCGATTCGGGCCACGTGGTCGGCGTTTTTGGTCTCGACCGAGATCTCGATCTCGACCTTTCCGAAGGGGACGCCGAATCCCTCACGATGGTGCTCGACCTGGAGGACGTTGCCACCTTCTCCGGCGATCGTTTGCAGCACGGACGCCAGATTCCCTGGCTGGTCAGGTACGAGGACGGTGTACTTGGCGAACCGCCCCGAAGCCTCCAGACCGTGACGCACCGCTTTGCCGAGGAACATGAGATCGATGTTCCCGCCCGAGAGCACGATGCAGATCGGATCCGGTGCATCGTCGGGGACGAGCTTCTCCATCAATGCAGCCACACCCACGGCACCCGCCGCCTCGACCACGATCTTCGATCGGTCCAGGATGTAGGCGAGGGCGGCGGTGGTCTGGGCGTCGTTGACCACCAGGATGTGGTCAACATGCTCCTGGGCGATCTCCCAGACGATCTCGGATGGGACGGAGACCGCGATGCCATCGGCCACGGTGGGCAGGCCACGGGGGAAATCCTTGACCAATTCGCCCCGCCGTCGACTCTCGGCGTATACCGAGGCGGGCTCGATCTCGACGCCGATCACCTTCGCCCCGGGTCTCAGCGCCTTGACGGCCACAGCAGTCCCGGCGAGCAGCCCGCCGCCACCGGTGGGAATGACCACCGTCCCTACGTCGGGCAGTTGCTCCAGGATTTCGATGCCCAATGTGCCCTGTCCGGCGATGACCAGGGGATCGTCGTAGGGATGGACGAATCGAGCACCAGTCTCCCTAGAGAAGTGCTGGGCTGCCTCGACCGCATCGGCGAGAGACACACCGACCAGCCGGACATCCGCGCCATAGTCCTCGGTCGCCGTCACCTTGGGAAGAGCCGCCGTCTCCGGCATGAAGACGATGCAGGGTGAGCCGGTGAAGGCGGCCGCCAGTGCCACTCCTTGGGCATGGTTGCCTGCCGATCCCGCCACGACCGGTTGGCCGCCCAACCGGGTCAACACATTCAGGGCGCCACGTATCTTGAAGGAGCCCGCCCGCTGCATGCATTCGGCCTTCAGATACACGTCACGACCGGTGAGCCGGCTGAAGGACTGGGACCAGACGAGAGGAGTCTCGGTCACGTTCCCCTCGAACCGGGCCCGCGCCTCCTCGATATCGTTGATGGTGATCATCGCGATTGGCCTAGGTGTTGTTGTCGGCGTAGCATATGACGGCTCCCTCATCGGGAGCCGTTTCCCCAAACGCTCCCCGGATTCTTCAACCTGGGCGAGGATTGCCGATGATCATGAACAAGACCTATTCGCCCAAGCCGGGCGATATCGAGCGCATCTGGCTTGTCGTCGACGCGACCGACCTGCCATTGGGGCGTCTCGCCTCCGGCGTGGCGACCCTGCTCCGTGGCAAGCACAAGCCGAGCTATGCACCTCACGTCGACGGTGGTGACTTCGTGATCGTCGTCAATGCCGAGAAGGTGGCAGTCACCTCGGGCAAGAGCCAGACCAAGATCTACTATCGCCACTCGGGATATCCGGGGGGGATCAAAGCCGAGAGCTTCGATAGCCTTCGCGAGCGTCGCCCCGAGGCGATCATCGAGCGTGCCGTCAAGGGGATGCTCCCCAAGAACAAGCTCGGTCGACAGATGGGTCGCAAGCTCAAGGTGTACGCCGGTCCCGACCATCCCCATACCGCCCAGATGCCGCAGGCTCTGGCACTCGACATCCGAAAGGTGGAACTCTGATGGCAAAGCCGCTCGTCCAGGCCACCGGTCGCCGCAAGGCTTCTGTCGCCAGGGTCCGTCTTCGTGACGGCTCGGGACAGGTGACTCTCAACGGCCGGCCGCTCGAGGTCTACTTCCCGACCATGGCGTCACGCCTGCGTGTCATGGAGCCACTCCAGATCACGCAGACTCAGGGCCGATACGACGTCGATGCCACCCTCGAGGGAGGGGGCACGACCGGTCAGGTCGACGCTCTGCGTCTCGGGATCTCCCGGGCCCTCATCGTCCTCGACGAAGAGCTGCGCCCGACCTTGAAGAAGGCCGGGATGCTCACCCGTGACTCTCGGGTGGTCGAGCGCAAGAAGTACGGGCTTCGCAAGGCCCGTCGGGCGCCGCAGTACACGAAGCGCTGACATTGGCCGACCTCCGTCGTCTTCTCGACGATGGGAAACCCATCTTTGGCACCGACGGCGTCCGCGGGGTTGCCGGTTCCGATTTGACCCCTGAGCTGGCACTCGCTGTCGGCCGTGCTGCCGGCACATATCTTCGTGGTGGCCCGGTGATCGTCGGCAGAGACACCCGCCGCTCTGGAGAGATGCTGTCTTCGGCGCTCCAAGCCGGTTTCCACGCAGTGGGCATCGACACGCTGGATGTCGGTGTCCTACCAAGCGGCGGGATCAGCTATCTGACCGCCACCTCCGGTGCGACCATGGGCGCCATCGTCTCTGCCTCACACAATCCCGCTGAGGACAACGGGATCAAACTGCTGTCCTCGAGGGGCACCAAGCTTCCCGACGAGGTGGAGCGAGAGCTCGAAGACCGTCTCCGATCGTCCGGTGGCAAGACGACGGTGGGCCCGGATATAGGGACCCGATTCCCCGATAGCGACGCGCTTGAGCAGTATGTCGGCCACCTTGCCTCGATCTCCAGATACAGCCTCAGCGGGTTGAGTCTTGCGCTGGACTGCGCCAACGGGGCCGCCTTCAAGGCTGCTCCGATGCTTTTCGAACGTCTCAAGGCCGACCTACAGGTGTTTGCCGACTCCCCGGATGGGACCAACATCAACGCCGGCTGTGGAGCGACCCACCCCGAGATGCTGGCGGAGGCCGCTCGGGGTCGGATTGGACTCACCTTCGACGGCGACGCCGACCGGCTCATCGCCGTCGACGAGGACGGCCGGGTCGCCAACGGCGATGTGATCATGGCCATCGTCGCCCGGCACATGAAGGCCCAGGGTTCGCTCAAGAAGAACCTCGTTGTCGCCACCGTGATGTCCAATCTCGGATTCCGGAGGTCGATGGCCGAGGCGGACATCGAGATTGTTGAGACCAAGGTTGGCGACCGCTATGTCATGGAGGCATTGTTGGAGCACCATGGAGTGCTCGGAGGCGAGCAATCGGGGCACATCATCTTCCTGGACAAGGGACAGACCGGTGACGGTCTCTTGACTGCAGTGCGGCTCCTCGACGTGGTGGCCGGCACCGGCAAGGAGCTGAGACAGCTCAGGGCGGAGGCGATCACCGAGTACCCACAAATCCTGCAGAACGTGCGGGTCGCCAGGGGTGCCAACCTCTCCGAGGCCGAGGATCTGTGGGACGAGGTGCGACGGGTCGAATCCGAGTTGGGAGACGAGGGCAGGGTCCTGGTTCGGGCCTCGGGCACCGAGCCCCTGATCAGGGTGATGGTGGAAGCCTCTTCCGAAGAGGCGGCAAGGCACTACGCTGATCGTCTGTCGATCGTCACCGAGAGTTCGATGCGGAAGGAGGTTTAGCCGGAACACATCCAATGCGCGTGCGCGAATTGATATAGCGCCAGGCCTCGCAGAAGTCCCCAGATTTCACGGCGAGGTGACGAGGAGGAAGGTCATCGAAACATTCGGCGGATGCCTTCCCGGCCAGCTCAGGTCGTCAGGAATGGGGCAAAACCCGGGAGTGATCCCGGAGACAGAGCCCCACCCGTGAGCGCCGATCACCGGCTTCTCGCACGCACTGCCCGAAATTGGGTTGGCCAGGGCCGTATATGACCCCTGAGGATCCCAATTTCGACGATTGAGAGGAAGACTTATGTGCGGAATTGTGGGATACGTAGGTCAGCGAGCGGTCATCGACGTGTTGATGCCGGGCTTGGCCCGGCTCGAATACAGGGGGTACGACTCGGCAGGAGTTGCCCTCAACCATGGTGGCTCGCTCACGGTGTTGAAGCAGGCCGGGCGGATCGCAGATCTGCAGGGACTTGTCGACCGTGAGAAGCCGGCCGAGGCTCACACAGGGATCGGTCATACCCGCTGGGCCACCCACGGAGCTCCCAACACGGGCAACGCCCACCCCCACCTCGACTGCAACCGCGATGTCGTCGTAGTCCATAACGGGATCGTCGAGAACTGGCTGGACCTCAAGGCGAAGCTCGTCGAGTCGGGTCACGAGTTCGAAAGCGACACCGACACCGAGGTGGTGGCCCACATGATCGAGGAAATGTCCGATCTTTCCCTGGCCGAAGCGGTGCGCCATGTCATGAACCAGGCTGATGGCGCTCTGGCCCTGGTGGTGATGCGTCGGTCCGAGCCCGATCTCCTGGTCGGGGCTCGTCGCGGGTCGCCGCTCGTCGTGGGCCGGGGTGTCGGCGAGAACTTTCTCGCCTCTGACATTCCCGCCTTTCTCGAGCACACCCGACAGATGGTGATAGTGGAGGACGATCGAGTGGTCGAGATCCGCCCCGACGGGATCATTCTCACCGACCTGGAGGGCAACAGCCTCCCTCTCGACGAGCGGACCGTCGACTGGGACTTCGAAGCTGCCGAGAAGGGCGGTTTCCCGACCTTCATGCTGAAGGAGATCTTCGAACAGCCCCACGCCATCGCCGACACCCTCGCCGGCCGGATCGAGATGCCGGGAAGGGTGGTGCTCGACGAACTGACCATCGATCCCGAGATTCTGCGTGAGATCGACAAGGTCTTCGTGGTCGCCTGTGGGACGTCCTACCACGCGGCGATGATGGCCAAATACGCCATCGAGAGATGGGCCAGGTTGCCCGTCGAGATCGACATCGCCTCCGAGTTCAGATATCGCGACCCTGTCCTCGACGGTCGATCGCTGGTCATCGGCATCAGCCAGTCGGGAGAGACCATCGACACACTCGCCGCTGTTCGATATGCCAAGGCACAGGGGTCGATCGTTATCGGTGTCTCCAACGTGGTCGAGTCGGCATTGGCCAGAGACTCCGACGCTGTCCTCTATACCAGGGCTGGCCCGGAAATCGGGGTTGCCGCAACCAAGACCTTCACCACGCAATTAGTCGCCATGCAGCTTCTTGGCCTCTACCTGGCCCAGGTGCGCGGTGCGCTCGACCCCGGGGCCATCGAGGTCCAGGTGAAGGAAATGCTGAGACTGCCCGAGCAGGTGGAGACGGTCCTGGAGGGGGCCGAAGAGGTCAAGCGCATGTCGGAGTTGTGGTCCGACACCCGTGATTGGTTCTTCCTCGGGAGATCGGGCGACTTTCCGGTGGCGATGGAGGGTGCGCTCAAGCTCAAGGAGATCGCCTACGTCCGGGCCGAGGGATACGCCGCCGGCGAGATGAAGCATGGGCCGATCGCCCTCATTGAGCCCGGTGTCGTCGTAGTCGGCGTCGCGACGGACAGTCACATCCGGACCAAGACCCTTTCCAACATGGAGGAGATGAAGGCCCGGGGAGGGACGATCGTGCTCATCGCGGAGGAGGGTGACGAGGTCGGTCATGTGGCTGATTACGTGATCCGCGTCCCTGCAGGGCCGGATCTCCTGTGCACGGTTACCGCGGTGGTGCCGCTCCAACTGCTCGCCTACTACGTCGCGACGGCGAAGGGTATGGACGTGGACAAGCCGCGCAACCTGGCCAAGACGGTCACGGTGGAGTGACCCTGCCTTGATTGCCGGCCGACTTCGCACGAAGTCTCCTTCAACAATCGAGCCACCTAAGCCGGGGACTACGTGAGTCCGGTCAACATCGAGGTTTTCTTCCTCATGCGAACAGACGCCGGTCGGCCGGGGCTACCGCGCCCCGGCCAGGCCGGATTCTTTCCCATTACCCGGTGCTCACTGCTCACTACTTCCCAGCCGTCGCTTGGCATCAAAACAGAAAAGGCCCGGCTGGTGCCGGGCCTTTCCCTGTACGGAGAACTGCGTCAGGCCTGGAGGCCGGCCTCGACGTCGAACTCGACCTTGAACTTCTCGGAGACCAGGACCCCGCCACCTTCGAGCGGTGCGTTCCATGTGAGGCCCCACTCCTTGCGGTCGATCTCGCCGCGGCCGGTGAAGGCAGCCTTGGTGTTGCCGTAGGGGTCGGTGGCCCCGCCTTCGAAGGTCAGGTCGAAGGTCGCGGGCTTGGTAACACCGCGGATGGTGAGGTCGCCGGTGAGCTTCCAGTCGTCGCCGTTGGGGACGAGACTCGTGGACTGGAAGGACACCAGGGGATACTGCTCGGCGTCGAGGAAGTCGGGAGAGCGAAGGTGGTTGTCCCGGTCCAGGGTACCGGTCGTCACCGACGCCGCCTTTGCCTCGAACTCGACGCTCGACTCGATGGGATTGTCGGCCACGACGATGGTCCCCTCGAAGTCGGTGAAGGTGCCGCGCACCTTGGCCACCATCAAATGACGGGCGATGATCCGGAGATCGCTATGTGATTGATCGATCTGCCACACCCCGGCTGCGGGAACGGTGGCCTGCTCGACTGTGCGTACGGCTGACATCTGTCTTCCTCCTTGGGGGAAAGAGATTGTTGAACTGTCAATCATCACCATACAGGGTATTGTTTGAAGTGTCAACTATTCGATTTTCAATCACCCTCGTGTATCATGGGCGGGTGACCACCGCGCCGACACTCGAGGGACTGGACCAGGAGACGTGGCAGACCTATCTCGACGCCACAAGACTCCTGCTCGACGAGGTCGATAGCCGTCTCGATGAAGACGCCGGTATCTCGCTTGCCGACTTCGGGGTCCTCGCGCGTTTGGCGGAGGCGGACGAGTGGGGACTGCGAATGAGCGACTTGGCAGACTCGACGATCTCTTCGAGAAGTCGTATGTCGCATACGGTGGATCGTCTCGAGACGCTGGGCTGGGTGCAGCGAGCTGCATGTCCCACCGATCGCAGAGGGAGTTACGCATCACTTACCGAGGCGGGGCGGGCGAAGCTGGCCGAGGCTCGGCCCGGGCATGACGCCACGGTCCGTCGTCATCTGTTCGATCAGATGAGTGAGGTCGAGGTGGATCGCCTTCGGACGGTGATGACCGCGCTGAAATCCTCGCTGGAGCACCCGGTCGATCCGGGGTCGTCTCAACACTCGCTCCAGAGCTCACCCGAGGCGCCGGTAACCTGATTCGGTGCGCATCCTCGGATTGGGAGTCGATTTAGCCGATATCGCCCGGGTCGAGCGGGTTCTCGACCGTTATCCGCGTTTCGCCGAGCGTTGCTTCACGGATCATGAGCGCGAATACGCTTTCAGGTTCGCCACTCCGGCTCGGAGGCTGGCCGCGCGGTTTGCCGGGAAGGAAGCCGTGATGAAGTCCATGGGCACGGGATGGCGTCGCATACGCTGGACCGAGATCGAGATAACGGGTGGGGGAAAGCCGACGGTAAGGATGTACGGCAACGCGGCCAGTAGGGCCAGCATGCTCGGGATCACCGAGGTTCTTGTGACCATCACCCACACTGACACCTCCGCCCTGGTGATGGCCGTTGCAGTGGGCGAGCACGGCTGATAGATGGCCGGTGCAACCCGTGTGTTGATCGTGACCGCAACCGATCGGAGACGCGGAGCGGAGGTGTTCACCGAACGTCTGGGGGCAGGGCTGACCGGTCATGGCTGGGTGGTGCAGACCGTGAGCCTCACCAGTTCGGGCGACGGGCGTCGGGTCGAGGTCGAGCCGTTGACCGAGGTGAGCTCGGCCCGGCCGGGTCGGCTCAACCGCCGTATCTCCCGTGCTCTAGCCGGCCGCATCGAGGAATTCGCGCCTGACATCGTCCTCGCCAACGGAGGATCGACCCTGCGCTATGGCGCCTTGGCGACGCTCTCGTCGGAGGTGCCCCTGGTCTACATCGCAATAGGCGAGCCCAAATACTGGATCCGTTCCGCTGTGTCGCGGGCGGCGAATCGCTGGATGCTGGGTCGGGTGAGCACTGCCTTCGCCGTTTGTGAAGCCACCAAGGAGCAACTGCTCGATCTGGATCCCTCTCTGGCAGGGAGAGTCCACGTCACCTACACCGGTGTGCCCGACGAGATGTTCGCGGTCCGGCGCAGCACGCTGGAGGGCCTGCTTCGGGTGGTGATGATTGGCAGTCTTTCCGACGAGAAGAATCCACTGCTTGCCCTGCGCAGCGTCGCTCGTGTGCCCGGGGTCATGCTCCGGCTGGTGGGGGGCGGGCCGCTCACGGATCGCCTCCGTGACGAGGTTGATGCCCTGGGATTGAGCGACAGGGTGGAGCTGACCGGAGCTGTTGATGACGTCGTCCCACATCTGGAGTGGGCCAACGTCCTGCTCCTTACCTCGCGCACCGAAGGGCTGCCCGGTGCTGTGCTCGAAGCGGGAGCCGCCTCCGTTGCAGCAGTCGCAGTCGATGTCGGAGGGGTGAGAGAGGCAGTCAGCGACGGAGTGAGCGGGATCGTGATCGATCGTGGTGACGAACAGGGTGTGGCCGCAGCGCTATCGAGGTTGGCTGCCGATCCGCAGCTGGTGCGTCGCATGGGCAGGGCGGCGCGATTACACATGAAGGAACGATTTGCGATGGATCACATCATCTCCGGGTACGCCGCCCGGCTCGATGAGGTGCTCGGGTGAAGATCGCGCATCTCACCACGATCGACATGAGTCTTCGCTACCTGCTGCTGCCCCAGCTCGAGGCGGCGAAGGAACTGGGCGAGTCGATCGGGATCAGCGCTGCTGGCGACTTTGTTCCGGATCTCGAGGCAAGGGGCATCCGTCACATAGCCCTCACCTCTTCGACCCGTGGGATGAATCTGTTGGCGGATTTCAGAGCCATCGGGCAGCTGTGGAAGGTGCTGCGTCGGGAGCGGCCTGACATTCTCCACACCCACAACCCCAAGCCCGGGGTCTACGGTCGGATAGTGGGCCGGTTGGCCGGTGTCCCGATCGTGGTCAACACCATTCACGGGCTGTATGCAACACCGGAGTCCTCACTCTTGAAGCGGGCGATCGTGTACACGTTGGAGTGGATCGCGTCGAGGTTCTCAGACGCCGAGTTGATCCAGAGCCCCGAAGATTTCGAACTGCTGGCGCAACGGGGGATCATGCCCCGCTCCAAGCTTCGGCTTCTCGGCAACGGTGTTGATCTCGAGCGTTTCAGCCCGAGCCCGGATGTGCGGCAAGCGGTCCGGCCTGAGCTTGGCTTGAGCGATGCGCAGATCGCGGTGGGGCTGGTGGCCCGGCTCGTCGAGGAGAAGGGAGTGCCTGAATTGATCCAGGCTGCGGAGCGACTCGATCACCGATACGTGGTTTTCATCGTCGGGCCCAAAGATCATGAGAAGGCGGACGCAGTGTCCGAAGAGCTCCTGGCCCGGGCCGAGGCCAATGGTGTTCGCTTCCTTGGGATGCGAAAGGATGTCGAGCGAATCTACCAAGGTCTGGATATTTTCGTTCTACCCAGTCATCGGGAGGGCTTTCCCAGGGCGGCGATGGAGGCCGCTGCTTCGGGTCTTCCGGTGATCGCCACCGACATCCGTGGCTGCCGTCAGGTCGTGGAGGACGGGATCAACGGCTACTTGTTCCCGGTTCGGGATGTAGACGCCCTGACCGAAGCGATAGCCCGGGTCGGGTCCGATGATGAGTTGAGGTCGCATATGTCACGGGCGTCTGTCGATCGGGCTCGTGTCCATTTCGACGAACGGGAGATCGTCAAGCGGGTGATGGGGGCCTACGCCGATGTGGCGGAACGAAAGGGCCTCTACCCCAAGCTGGTCGAGCGGTGGGGGGATGGCTGAAAGGGTTCATCAGTCGCTGTTCTCGGCCGGGTCGTCCTCCGGTGTGATGGTGATCTGAACCCGATACCGCCGCCCTCCCAGCTCGAAGTAGGCAGCCTCACCCAAGTCGCTGGTCGTCAGGGCGCGCAGGGTTCGAAGTGTGTCCTTCACCGAGGCGGACCCCTCGAGATCGAGACGCTGCACCGAGCCAGCGGACAGGTCGGCGCGGTTGTGGTTGGTGCCTTCATCGGGTGACTGTTTGCGTCGCGGCGGGTTTCCGGAGGCCAGCAATGGCCAAGCTTCCTCGAACAATTCGACCTCGAGGTCGAGTAGCCGCCCATAGAGGGTGTGTGCGGTGTCCTCGGGTCGAATGTCGAGCTCGGCCTGAGCCACGATGTCCCCGGTGTCCACCCCACGGTCCATGAAATGAAGGGTGGCGCCGATCGGGGTCTCGTCGAGTATCGCCCAGCTCGGGGTGTGCCAGCCGCGGTTGTAAGGCAAAAGGGCCGGATGCAGGTTGAGCACACCTACACCCGGTATCTCGAGGACGGTCTCCGGGACGATGTAGGGAAAGTGGACCCCGACGATGTAGTCGAGTGCGAGGGAACGGAGCAGCTCGATGCCGGCGGGCTCGCGGAACTGCTTGCCGACCAGGACACGGTCGGAAGGCAAACCGGTCATGCGTTGGAGCCGAGTCTCGTAGTCCGAGATGTCTGCGGGGATCATCAAGACCTCGGGTCGGACATCCCGCTCGAGCAGAAACTCGAGACATCTCACAGCGACACTCCGACTGCCTCCGAATGCGATTCTCTTCACGACCCCGACCCGGTGAAGTACTCCACTGTCGCTTGCCCTTCCTGGGTGACGCCACTGCGGCGAAGGGCTCTGGGGATGGTCAGCGCCAGGATCTTGAGGTCCAGCCAGAACGACCGGTTTTCGACGTACCAGACGTCCATCTCGAGACGTTCGGGCCATGGTGCCGCATTGCGACCATTGATCTGGGCCCACCCCGTGACCCCCGGCCGCACCTCGTGCCGGCGGGCCTGACGCTCCGAGTAGAGGGGGAGGTAATGCATGAGC
>CAZRID010000037.1:0-14951 GCA_964600055.1 uncultured Acidimicrobiaceae bacterium | reverse complement strand
CTGCACGGAGAACTCGACATCACGAATCCCGCCCCTGGAGCGCTTGATGTCCGAGGGCTTCGCTCCCTCCTCCACCTGCTCCTTGAGCTTGCGGATGCTTCTCAAAGCTTCTACATCGAGCCCTCCGTCCCAGATCACGGCGCCGGCCATCTCGATGAATCTTTCGCCGAGAGCGGGGTCGCCGGCCGCCGGTCGTGCCTTGAGCAGAGCCTGCAGCTCCCAGGCTTCGCCCCATTGCGTGTAGTAACGGGCGTAGCTGTCGATGCTCCTCGAGAGCGGGCCTATCGAGCCCTCGGGGCGGAGATTGGCGTCCACCTCCAAGCCAGGCCCGTCGACGGTGGGGGAGGAAAGAGTCGATATGAGACGGGAGGCCAGAGCGAGGGCGGCCGCCCTGCTCCGGGTCTCCTCGCTGTCCACGTTGTCGTGGGCGAAGATGAGGTCGATATCCGAGGCGTAGTTGAGCTCGCGGGCACCCCACTTGCCCATAGCCACAACCGAGAACGGCAGATCGTGGACGATCGGATGTCGTTGGGCCACGTCGACCCGTGAGGTTTCGAGGCCATCGGCAACGATGCGGTCGATCTCATCGGAGAAACGCGCCGTCGCCTCCGCCACATCGATGACATTGGCCATGTCATCGGCGGCGATGGACGCCAGGGCTGCCCGCACCCGGAGTGTCACCGTCGGCTGTGGCGCCACTCCAAAGAGGAGCGACGGATATCTGGCGACTGCCTGACTCAATGCCCGTGAGGTCCCTGCCAGGGCACATGCCCGTCTCAGCGCGTCCTCGCTCAGGGCGATGTCGGCATCGGACTCGAGTATCGGTAACAGCCGGCCCCAGGCATCGTCCGGGTCCGGGCCTCTTTCGATCAGCTCGGCGATCTTCGCCCTCGAGCCCTCGTCGGGCACTATCAGCGACAGGCGGTCGCCAACATCACCAGAGTTCGATGCCGGGGCCGTTCGATCGGTCACGAGCGACAGGGTATGACGGGGCGTATCGTGACGGTGTGCCACTTCGAGTCGCCGGAGCCCAACTGAATCTCTGCGTGGGCGACCTCTCCGGCAACGAGCAGCGGATCGCCGAGGCCATGGATTGGGCGGAGGGTGAACAGGCCGATGTCCTCCTGCTGCCTGAGCTTGCGATCAACGGCTATCCACCGGAGGACCTGGTTCTTCGCACTGACTTCGTCGATTCGGGGATCGAAGTCCTGAAACGGCTGGCGGCTCGCTCCCGGTCCGCCGTGGTCGTCGTCGGGTTCGTGGACCGATCCGACGGCCCCCCGCATGGAGCGGCAGATGCAACGGACCGGACGGTGGCCAACGGTGCGGCGGTACTCCACGAGGGGTCCATTGTCGGGATCTATCACAAGATCCTCCTCCCCAACTACGGGGTATTCGACGAAGACCGATACTTCGCAGTCGGAGTGGAACCGGCCCGAACCTGGGAGATCGGAGGTGTGGTCTACGGGATCTCGATCTGTGAGGACATCTGGCTGCCCGATGGGCCCCCTAGCGCCCAGGCAGCGGCAGGCGCCCAGGTCCTGCTCAACATCAACGCATCGCCATTCCACAAGGGAAAGGCGAAAGAGCGGGAGCAGATGATCGTGGATCGGGCTCGGGATTCTGGTGCCGCCGTGGTCTATCTCAACCTGGTCGGTGGGCAGGACGAGTTGGTCTTCGACGGGTGTTCCCTGGCTGTCGCCCCTGACGGCACCATCGTCCACCGCTCACCGCAGTTCGAGGAGGACCTCTTCGTCGTCGATGTGCCGCTGCCGGGCGAGCCCGTGGCGGTTGGTTCCGTGACCCGGCACCTCGACCCGGTCGAAGAGGTCTACCGGGCATTGGAGACAGGTCTCGGTGACTACGTCCGGAAGAATGGGTTCGATCGGGTGGTGGTCGGGCTCTCCGGCGGGATCGACTCAGCACTCACCGCGACTATCGCCGCCGACGCGCTGGGGACCGACTCGGCCTGGGGGGTGTCGATGCCCTCCCGCTTCTCGTCGCAGCACTCGATCGACGACGCTCGCGAGCTGGCGTCGAACCTGGGGATTCGCTTCGATGTCCTGCCCATGGACGCCGTCTACGAGTCGTTCCTCGACTCCCTGGGCCCGGTTTTCGCAGGTACGGAGTTCGGAATTTCCGAAGAGAACCTCCAGGCGCGCACCAGAGGGGCGATGTTGATGGCGATCTCCAACAAGCACGGCCCGATGGTGATTGCCACCGGGAACAAGTCGGAGATGGCGGTCGGATACGCCACTCTCTACGGGGACATGGTCGGCGGCTATGCCGTTCTCAAGGATGTCTTCAAGACCCTTGTCTACGACCTGGCCCGATGGCGGAACAAGCAGGGAGAGACCATCCCCCAGGGCACGATCGACAAGCCGCCGTCGGCGGAGCTCCGCCCCGATCAGAAGGACTCGGACTCCCTGCCGCCCTACGAGTTGTTGGATGCGATCCTGCAGCTCTATGTCGAAGGTGATCTCGGTATGGCTGAGATCGTGGATCAGGGCTTCGACCGTGGCGTCGTCGCCCGTGTGGCGCGAATGGTCGATCGCAACGAATACAAGCGGCGTCAGGCCGCGCCAGGTGTCAAGATCACCGTCAAGGCGTTCGGGAAGGACCGGAGGCTCCCCATCACCAACCGGTACCGGCCACAGGGCCTATGACCACACGGGTTCTGATCAACGGCCAGGAATCGGACGGGACCATCTCGGTCACCGACTCATCGGTGTTGCGCGGCGACGGCTGCTTCGAGGTGCTCAAATCCCGGTCGGGACGGTTGTTCGCCCTCGACGACCATCTCGATCGCCTCACCCGGAGCGCCAAGATCCTCGACATCCCGCTTCCGGCCCGTCAGGACATCGAGCAATGGATAAGGAGCGTGGCCGAGTCGGGTGGCGACTGCGCAGTTCGAGTGGTGGTGACGAGGGGCTCCTCGTTGCCGGGCGAGCCCGGCGAGCCGTTGACAATCGTGTTCGGTCACCCATGGAATCGAGCGGCCGGCCCGGCAACCTTGCTCCCGGTCACGGCCCCGTGGCACGCCGCAGGCGCACCCTGGGAGCTGGCCGGGGCCAAAATCCTCTCCTACGCCCCCAACATGTCGGCAACCAGGACAGCAGTCGCCGAGGGTTATGGGGATGCTCTTCTCCTCACCGTCGACGACGTGATGCTGGAGGGGCCGACGTTCTCGGTCGCGTGGGTCATTGGGGGAGTGGTGGAGACTCCGAGCCTCGACCTGGGGATTTTGGACTCAATCACCAGACGGGTCATGATCGAGTTGGCGTCCGATCTCGGTCTCGATGTGAGACAACGTGAGTGGACGCTCGATCGATTGGAGCTTGCCGACGAAGCGATGGCACTGTCGACAATCAGAGAGATACAACCGGTTTCTGCCGTGGGCAGGCGCAGGTTCGTCGAAGGCCCGATCACCACGGACCTGGCCCGGCTCTTCGCTCAGCGGACCCGTTGACTCCCCTCTGAACAGGGCTCTGGATTCGAGCCTCGAACCCACGAAGCGAGGAGGGTAAGGGTTTCGCCTCTTGTCAACAAGCGATGAGCGTCGAGCGGCGGGTTGCATTCCCCCAGGGCGCCTTCGGCTCGGAGCCGCTTCTCGGCGTCCTCGGCCGAAGGAAGGTTCACCATTGGACGGCTGCCTTCGAAGCCAGGCTCTTTGGGGAGCAACGAGGCCACCAGGCTGTCGATGCGGGCCCATGCCCCCACCCGGGCGACCTCAGTGGCGGGGATTCCGAACTCGAAGCACTCCTCGGTGGGGTTGCATCGGAAGGCCTGCTCCAGGGTATCCGGCGTCTGCCGATCCGGGCCCAGCGTGGTGAGCAATGACCGGTATTGGCCGTCCAGAGGCGGCGGTGCCTTTCCTGCAAGGTGAGTGGCGATGGCCCCGGCGAATCCGGGCGAGGCGACCCGGTCCGGGCAGAACGTGGTCATTGTCTCGTCACAAGGCAAGAAAAGACCCTGACTGGCCAGATTTGCCGCAAGCCACTCGCTGTCGAACCCATCGTCATCGGCATACGGCCATGATGGCTGAGGATCCAACAGCTCGGCCTTCCCCTTTGCGGCCACCAGGCTGGGCCTGGCGTCGACCGCCACCCCGGAAGACATCCTCAGCTCGAAATGGAGGTGGACGACCGTCTCCTCGGCATTGCCGGAATCGCCGACCCAGCCGATGACCTCACCTTCCAGGACTTCCATCCCCTCCACGAGGTCGGGGCGAACCCCTACCCCCAAACCGTCGTCGGTGCCGTGCTGGTCGTTGTTGAGATGGATGTAGTAGGACTGCCATCCGTCTGTGTGCCGGAGCGACATCCAACAGCATTCCTCGGTGCCGACCTCTTGAACGACCTTCATCACGACACCGTCCGCCACCGCCACAACCGGTGTCATCTTGGGAGCCGAGATGTCGAAGCCCTGGTGACGATGATCGCTGCGATCGGCGCCGAACCCGGAGATCATCTGTCCCTCACCGGCGAGCGGCCATCGCATGTCGTAACGGAACTCACATCCCGAGGAGGGTTTCGGAGTTGGACCGGGGCTCGGAGCCGGATCCCCGCCCGATGTCGTGGTCGAGGTGCTATCGCCGCCGGGTGCGGTGGTCACTGTGGTCTCGGTTGGAGGTTGGGTGGTGGTCGAAGACACAGTGGTAGAGGTCGTCGGGGTGGTCGAGGGCGTGGTGGTCGAAGCAGCTGTTGTTGTGGGGGGCGTCGAGTCTGTCGGACCGGGAGGCGGAGTCGATGGAGACGGGGTGGTCGGTGAGGGTGTGGTCGAAGGTGGTTGTGTCGGCTTTGGGAACAGGTCGTCCAAGGTCACCGGCGGGCACGCCCGGGCTGCTCGTGCTGCGGGGGTCGGCGCAACCACCACGACCAGAGCGCCGATGAGTATGAGCGCAACTATCAGAGCAGCGCCGAGTCTGCCGTTCATGATGGGCAGGCTACCGAACGTGCTGGAGGTTGGGAACCTGGCAGTTTTGCATTACGTTGGTAAGCCATGAGCTTTTCGAAACTGATTCGTTATGTCGCCTTGTCCGGGCTCGTCGTCCTCGTTGTGGCTGCCTGTGACGACAATGCCGCCGAGCTCAGCACCACTTCGTCGCTGGTATCGGGCCCGTCACCTACTGGTGAATCGACGACTACTTCGGTGACACCGGGCGGCGAGAGCACGACGACCTCTCTGGTCGGCCAGTCAGTGGCCGAACACGAGATCGTGGCCCGCGAGACGGAAACAGCGGGGGAGACGCTCTACATCGTCGTCCCACCGGGCGACTACACCGATGTCGATATCGAGAATTTCGTACTCGACTTGGTCGAGGGCGGCACCGCCACCTTCGGAGCCGAGATATTCGACGACGCTGCGGCGGTGGAGGCCTATCGCAAGCCCGAGGTCGAGCGCACCGCGGAAGAGACCGCGCTCATCGACCTGCATCATTTCGTCAGCCTCCAGAACGGGACCACGATGGTGTTTCGGGGCCCGTTCGAGAGCTCGGGTGAGTTGGTCATAGGCAGCTGATCTTCTTGCCGGCAGGGCCGGAGAGGATCCCCGCTCCCGGCTACGCCGTACTCCCCCCTGCGGGGGGAGAAACAGAGGCCACGTTTCCTGCCCCGGAGGGGGAGTTAGGGCCCGGCAGGGCCGGAGAGGATCCCCCTCCCGGCTGCGCCGTACTCCCCCCTACGGGGGGAGAAACACAGGCCCAGTGTCCTTCCTCGGAGAGGGACATCCCTCTCCACGCGGGACCCCGTGCGAAGTCGGCCTGCAATAAACACAGTCACAGCCAGTCATTTCTGCGGAAGAGGAAGTACAGCGAGCCGGAGATGATGACGATCAGAGCGGCGGACACAATGACCCCCGACGTCCGGCCGGATCCCGGGTATGGGACGTTCATCCCGTAGAAGCCCGTGATCAGAGTGGGAACCGCGATGATGGCGGCCCAGCTGGTCACCTTCTTCACTATCTGGTTCTGGCGATAGTCGCGAAGCCCGATGTTGGTCTCCACGATGGTTGCAACCAGGTCGCGGAGATCGTCGGCTGATTCATCGACCCGCAGGATGTGGTCGTACACGTCTTGAAAGTACGGGAAGAGCTGTTGGGGAACGATTGGGGAGTCTCTTCGCATCAGCCCGCTCACGGCTTCCCGCAACGGAGCAGCGAGACGTCGGAACTGGATCAGCGATTGACGCATCTCGAACCACTGTCGCTGCTT
Source organism: uncultured Acidimicrobiaceae bacterium (assembly GCA_964600055.1). Taxonomy (GTDB): domain Bacteria; phylum Actinomycetota; class Acidimicrobiia; order Spongiisociales; family ZC4RG35; genus JARDZU01. The sequence continues at coordinate 8,740 of CAZRID010000037.1, read as the reverse complement.
GGACGGGTCGAGGGGATGCTCGGAGAAGATTCCCTCACTGATGTCGTCGTAGTACTCGTCGAAGACGTAGACGGTTTCAAAGTAGCCATCGACAATCACGTCCAAGAGGCTGTACACAAGAAAGCTCACGCCATGGGCGGCGAGGTCGGGTGACCGATCCAGGCGACTGAAAACTTCACCGAGGGAGAGACCGTCGTTCTCGCGCACCGTGACGAGCCAACGAGTGTTTATGAATGCATCGATCTCACTTGTCTCCAATTGCCCCTTGTCGGAGTCCAGTCGCACGGTGTGGCATGAAAGAAAGAGGTGGGTGGCATAGTGGTCGAGCTTGGGTCGCTGGTGGGGCCCGAGAGCGTCCTCGACAGCAAGCTCGTGGAGCCCCAGCTCGTCGGCAAGCTGACGGAGCTGTTCGACGGAGGGCGCGGCGAAGTCGACCCAGACGATGGTTTCCGGGCGATCGAGATACTCAGACACGTCGGCGACCGGGAAGTCCTCAGCCTCGAGAACGCCCCTGCTGTAAACGCGGGTGTGTATCTCGCCCAACTGTCCTCCTCGTCGACTCTGACGCCCCATTATGTCGGCCGAGCAGGAAATGAGGGTGTAGATATCCGCGACTGAGACTCCGTGCAAAGTCGGCCTGCAATCAGAGCATGGCGGCCGCCACCAACAGGAATCCGCCGAAGCCGACCACATCGGTGATCACCGTTATCAGGATCGAGGCCGCCAGGGCAGGGTCCAGCCCGAGCCGTCTCAGGATGAGCGGGATGGTGGTGCCCACCAGCGTGGCGACTACCAGATTGACCATGCAGGCCAGGGCGATGACCAAGGCCACGCGTGCAGGAGCGTCTTCGCTTTCGAAGACTCCTGTCGCCAACAGGACGTAGGTGAGTCCGCCCGCCGCCAGGGCGAGCGTGATCCCGTTGAACAATCCAACGCCTGTCTGACGGAGGATGATCGATGGGACCTGGGCATTTGGCACATCGTTTGTCGCGAGAGAGCGGATCATCACAGCCAGACTCTGGTTTCCGCCGTTTCCCCCCAGGGACGCCACGATCGGCATCAACGCCGCCAGCACCGGGTCCTCGGAGATGACCCCCGTCTGTTTCTCGATCACCCAGGCCACGAACAGGGCGAGAACCAGATTGAGCACGAGCCACGGCGTCCTCGACCGAAACGATTTGAGGACCTTGGTGTAGACGGTCTCGCCGACGCCGGCGCCGACCGCGGCGGCGAAGTCTTCGGTCGCCTCGTCCTGGACAGCCTCGATCACCGCGTCTGTCGTCACCATTCCCAGCAGATGCCCGTCCTGGTCGATGACGGGCACACCAAAGAGCTGATATCTCTGGCTGAGCTCTGCCACCTCCTGCCGGTCGGCCAATACATGGACCGAACTCGGGTCAGGGACCATCACTTCGTCGAGGTTCGCCCCGGGCCGGGCGAAGACCAGGTCGCGAAAGGAGACGACACCCCTCAAGTGACCGGCGTCGTCCACCACGTAGACATAGGAGAGGTCTTCGTACTCCTCGTGGAGTTGGCGGATTCGCTCTATCGCCTCTCCGACGGTCAGACCGATCGGCAGGGCGGCGATCTCGGTTGTCATCAAACCGCCGGCGGTGTCCGGCGGATACGCCAGGAGACGCCGGATCTCGCGTTCCGACTCGTCGTCCATGAGGGCGAGGACGCTTTCGGCGACGTCGTCGTCGAGCTCGAACAGGAGGTCGGCCGCCGACTCTCCGGTCATCTCACTGACAGCCGCGGTGAGGTCTTCGATCGTCACGTCCTCGACGAGCTCGGCTGCGAGCTCGGGGGAGATTCGCTCGAGGATCTCGGCTGCGTCCTTCGGCTCCAGGTCGGCAAGGAGCCCGGCGACGTCCTCCTCGGTCAGCTGCTCGAGAACATCCGCCGCGTCCCCGGGTGCGGCTCCGGCCAGCGCCTCCCACTCTTCACCGTGGGTCTCCAGATAGTCGGCAACCTCGTCCCGATCACGACGCGCGGCAGCAAGGAGATCCCTTGCAAGTTGGCGTGGACGTCTAAGTCGGAGTCTCACCGGTAGCCCTCGGACGGCGAACCGTCGTCAGGCTAACCAGAGCTTCAGCCCTCGTACGGGCGCACGGCCTTCACCGACACGCTGAAGGTTCCGGCAGGGGCCTGATAAGACACCTCGTCCCCCACGGATGCCCCGAGCAGGGAGCGGCCCAGCGGGCTGGTTGGCGAGGCGAGAAGCAGTCCGGCAACCTTGTTCTCCTGGGGCGCGACGAAGTATTCGAGCTCGTCACCGTCTGAGTCCACAACTGTCACGACACTTCCAATCTCGACCCGACCGGTATCGGCGACCTCTTGTACCTCGGAGGTGTTGAGCAGGAACTCGAGCTTGCGGATCCTGGCCTCCATGAGCCCCTGATCGTTCTTCGCCGCGTCGTAGTCGGCGTTCTCTCGAAGATCGCCATGCGAACGCGCCTCGGCGATCCGCTCCTCGATCTCCTTGCGGCCCTCGGTCTTCAGCTGATCCAGCTCCTCCCGCATCCTGTCGAAGGCGGCAGGAGTGAGAAAGGTTGGTTGGTTGGGCATGAGTCGGTGAAAAGGCTAACTGCGCAAGGCTTCTTATCGGCATGTCGCATCATTGTCAGAGGGCGAGAAGTCTGCGATCGGACCAGGGCTATCTTCTCCCTGTGACCGACGTGCGCATGACCGAGTACTCCCATGGCGCCGGCTGTGCCTGCAAGTTGAGCCCGGATGAGCTCGCCCGGGTGATGCAGGCGGTCAAGGGGCACAAGGCAAGCAGCCATCCCCAGCTCCTGGTCGGGGTGGCGACCGCGGATGACGCAGGGGTGTTCTCGATGGGCAACGGGTTGGCACTCGTTCAGACGGTGGACATCTTTACGCCCGTCGTGGATGGGCCGCGCGACTGGGGCCGAATCGCGGCGGCAAATGCGCTCAGCGACATCTATGCCATGGGTGGAGCACCCATCACCTCGCTCCAGTACCTCGCCTGGCCCCGTGACAAGCTCGACTTCGACCTCGCAGCGGAGGTGGTCTCCGGGGGGATGGAGGTGATGGAACAGGCGGGCTGCACGGTTGTCGGCGGGCACTCGATCGACAGCCCCGAGCCGACCTACGGTTTCGCCGTGACCGGGACCGTCTCCTCGGATGGCTACTTCCCCAATTCGAGTGCCCATCCGGGAGATGTGCTGGTGCTCACCAAACCTCTTGGGATCGGAATCATCACCACTGCCATCAAGCGCGGGAAGTGCCCACCGGACCTGGCCAGCGAGGCCATCGAGACGATGGCATCGCTTAACGACGTGGCTGGAGCAGCGCTCGCCACGCATGGCGCGTCGGCGGCGACTGACGTCACAGGTTTCGGCCTCCTCGGTCATCTCCGCGAGATGTGCCTCGCCTCCGCCACGGGAGCCAGTGTCGAACTGAGTCGGGTCCCGGTCCTCGACGGTGCGGTCCAGCTATTGGAGCAAGGGATGTGGGCCGGTGGGTCGCATCGAAACCTCGAGTCCGTCCTGTCATTCGTCGAGTCCTCGGTGGACGAGACTGGTTTGAAGCTGCTGGCCGACGCCCAGACCTCGGGAGGCCTTCTGGTGGCACTTTCCCCTGACAGGGCCGATGCCTACCTGCGAGCGGTGCCGGGATCGGCGTCGATTGGCCATATCACCGCCGGCTCAGGGATCATTGTCTCTCCGTGAACCCACAAGAGCGTCTCGCGGCCATCGCTGAGGCCGAGTCGATTCCCAGGGCGAGGAGACACATCTTTCTCTGCGCCGACCAGACCACCCCTAAATGCGCGCCCCGAGAGGTGACCGACGAGATGTGGCGTCACCTCAAGAGCCGGTTGAAGGAACTAGGGCTCACCTCGGCACCGCCCCCCTGGTACGGGAATCCGGACAGTGTGGCGACCCCGGTCGCGCCGGGCGACGGATCGGTCCTCAGGAGCAAAGTCGACTGTCTTCGCATCTGTGAGCAGGGGGCAATCTGTGTGGTGTATCCCGAAGGCACCTGGTACGCCAACCTCACCATCGAAGACCTAGATCGGGTCATCGACGAGCACCTGGTCGGGGGGCGTCCCATTGACGATCTGATGTTTGCGGTTACCGGGAAGGAGATGTCATGAAAGCCATGCGGCGTTGGTTCATCGGCCTTGTCATGTGGCGGGCGTTTGCCCCGGTTATCAGCCCGCGGTTCCGCCCATCCCAGGAGCACCCCTTGCGCATCCCGGGCCGGACTGTGTTCGTCGGTGACCAGGAATTCGTGGTCAGAGAGGCCGGGCCCGAGGGGGCGATGACACTTCTGTTGATTCACGGTCTCGCCGGGTCTTCGATTGCTGAGTGGTATCGCATCGGGCCCGCTCTTGCCGAGAAGTACCGGGTGATAATGGTCGACCACCGAAGTCATGGACTGGCACCGCTGGCTCGTGATCGATTCGAAGTCGATGACCTCGCGGATGACATGGCCGGGGTCCTCGATCAACTAGGCGTGGGCGAGGTCTCGGTCGTCGGTTACTCCATGGGTGGTGCCATTGCCCAGGCATTGGCCCATCGCCACCCGGGTCGGGTGGGCCGACTGGTCCTCATCGCGACCTTCACCCACCACCCCGAGCCCACCCGCACCCTCCGCGTAGCCGGGGCCGTCCTGGCCCGGGCCTGGGAGCGTCTCACCGGTCTCGGCACCCCCGAGGTTCGCTCGTTTTATCTCCGGGCGACCGGGGCAGTCGAGGAGCGTCACGCCCGCTGGCTATGGGAGGAGACACACCGTCGCGACGTCGACGCCGGGGCTCAGGCCACCCTCGCCCTCCTCCGGTTCGACTCACGGCCGTGGGTCGCGAGCATTGAAGCCGAGACTCTCGTCGTCATCCCGACCCGGGACCAACTGGTCCCACCGGCCTGGCAGTACGAGCTTGCCGGCGCCCTGGGCAATCCGGCGGTGGTGGAGCTGGTCGGAGTCCGCCACGAGGCGCCATGGACCCATCCCGAACGGGTGGTCGATGAGATCTCGGCCTTCCTCGGTTGACGACCGTCCCGGGCCAGTGGGCTGGGTCCGGTGACCTCGCCTCTGACCGACAGCCGGCTTTCCAATCTGGGGGCGAATCGCATCCTGGAAGGATTCGAGGAGTACACCTCGAGGTTCAGGGCGATCAACCAGCGCGCTCCTCGTCGATTCGAGGAGCTCGATTGGCGTGGCATGCAGAGCGACGCGGTCGAGCGTCTCCGGCTGCATACGGTCGTCGTCGACCGGGTGATCGAGTCGATCAACCAGTTGCTCGGGCACAGGGCCGAAGACGCTCTGGTCTGGGTGGCGGTCAAGGCGGTTTATTCAGGTCTCATCTCCGACCGGCAGGATTGGGAGCTTGCCGAGACTTTCTACAACTCGGTGACCCGGCGTGTGTTCAACACCGTGGGGGTGGCCGGCCACATCGAGTTTGTCGACACTGACTTCGACACCCCGCCCATCCCGTCCCGGGACCCGATCTATCTCACGTTCGACCGCCGCGAATCCACCTCCCAATTGGTGATGGACATCCTCACCACCTTCACCCACTCTGTGGCCTACGCCCGGCTCGAGGCCGACGCCGCTGCGGTGGCTGCGCGCATCGACCAGCGTCTCAGCGAGCCGGGTGCCCTCACCGTGGTGGGCAAGGCCGAAGTTGTGCGCTCACTCTTTTACCGTGGCCAGTCGGCCTAGATCGTCGGGCTGCTCTATGCCGGATCGCACCTGATCCCACTGATCATCGCATTGAGCAACGGGTCTGACGGAGTCTTCGTCGACGCCGTGCTGCTCAGCGAGAACGAGGCTTCGATCGTTTTCAGCTTCACGAGGTCCTACTTCCACGTCGACGTTGCCCGGCCCTACGACCTGGTCCGGTTCCTGCGCCGTCTGATGCCGCGGAAGAGGGTCGCCGAGATCTATATCGCCCTGGGGCACAACAAGCACGGGAAGACCGAGCTGTATCGGGACCTGCTCCGTCATCTCAGATCCACCGACGAGCAATTCGAGCCGGCTCCCGGGACGAGGGGACTGGTGATGATCGTGTTCACCATGCCCGGGTATGACGACGTCTTCAAGGTCATCAGGGACACCTTCCAGGCTCCGAAGCGCACCACCCGGCGGGCGGTGATGGACAAATACCGGTTGGTCTTCCAGCACGATCGTGCCGGTCGGCTGATGGACGTTCAAGACTTCCAGCACCTCGAGTTCCACCGGTCGCGTTTCTCCGAGGAGGTGCTCGATGAGCTTCTCAACGAGGCACCAGGCTCAGTTCACCTTGAAGACGACTCGGTCATCATCAGTCACGTCTATGTCGAGCGCCGGGTCGTCCCCCTCGACATCTATGTCCGGGAGGCGGCCCATCCGGCGGCGGCCGAGGCGGTCATCGATTTCGGGCAGTCGATCAAGGACCTCGCCTCCACCAACATATTCCCGGGCGATCTGCTCTCCAAGAACTTTGGTGTGACCAGACATGGTCGTGTCGTGTTCTATGACTACGACGAGCTGAGCTCATTGACCGACGTCAACTTTCGCGAGATCCCGGCCCCACGCGACGAGGCTGAGGCCCTTCTGGCCGATCCCTGGTTCCCGGTGGGGGACCGGGACGTCTTTCCCGAGGAGCACCAGCGGTTTCTCGGTCTGATGCCGGAGTTGAGGAAGGTCTTTTTGGCAACCCACGCCGACCTGTTCGAGGTCGAGCCGTGGCGTGCGATCCAGGAGCGGATCCGCTCGGGTGAGCTGATCGAGGTCTTCCCCTATCGGGAAGAGGCCCGTCTACCCGGCACCGGCGCCTCGCGGGGATGGTGACCAACCGTCCTCCCCCGCAGGGGAGGTGGCCCGTCAGGGCCGGAGGGGGTTTCGTGCGGTGGACCCCAGAGTCCCCCCTCCCCCTTCGGGTACTCCCCCCTTCGGGGGGAGAAACGGAAGTCACGTCTTCTTCCCGGGAGCAGGAGGGGGTTCGTTTCCTCCCCCGAAGGGGGAGGTGGCCCGTCAGGGCCGGAGGGGGTTCTTAGGGCGGAGGGCTCAGGATGAGAGTGCTGGCCGCGCCGCCGGAGACCTGATCGCGGGTCCAGCGCATCGGGTGCTGGTCACCGTTGGCCCAGGGGTCGAGCATGTCGTCGTAGTGGGGGTGGAAAGCATGGCCGGATTGGCCGGTGCTATTGACCGAGGTCGAGCCGGAGAGGTCGGAGAGATCGATCACCATCCTCATCGAGGGGACCCAATCGAACCTGATAGCCGAGGGGGTGGGTAGAAACCGACGGCGTTGACGCCAGGATTCGACGCACCCATCTCATCGGCTCAGGGAGACTACGGCCGAATCTGTGATTGCTGTGGGGAAGTTCTACCGTCTGCACATGCGCAAACGAATTGTGCTTCTGGTCGCCTCGATGCTGATCGTGTCGGCCTGTGCCGGCGGTGACGAGGCGACCACGACGTCAGCCGCGGTGACTTCGACCGAGCCTCCGTCGACCACCACCGTGGCGGACACAACCACGAGCGAGGCTTCGTCGACAACCACGACGGCAGACGCAACCACGACCACCACCCAACAGATCGACGTGTACTGGGAGGGTGGCCAGGTTGTCGGCCAGGATCGGTTCGAGTTCGCACTGGGCGGGCAGGTTTCGATCTGGGTCCTCTCCGATGTGGACGAAGAGATCCACGTGCATGGCTATGACGTCTCGTTCAATGCCAAGGCAGGGATCCCGTTGGAGGTCTCCCTGACTGCCGATGTCCCGGGGATCTTCGAGGTCGAGCTGGAAGAGACGCACACCCTTCTCTTCGAGCTCGAGGTGACTTCTTGACATGACGGCGTCTTGAAGTGGTCGACGTCAAACGTTATGCAGGGCGTCACATATGCGTGACGCCCTGCACTAGGAACGCGGTCGGACGTCTCGGCGTCACCTCGCTGATCGCCGCCGGCATCGTGCTCGCCTTCCCGGCCGTTGCCCTGGCCCATGGGATAGGGGGTCGTCTCGATCTCCCGGTGCCTGTCACCTTCTTCATCGTCGGGGCCGGCGTGGTGCTCGTGGCGAGCTTTGTGGCTCTGGCCGTTCTCTGGCCCGAGCCCCGGCTCCAGGACGGCCCCCGTCATGAGCCCGCCCGTCTCTCCGTCCCCAGGGGCGGCGTGCTGTCGGTGCTGGGTGTCATTGGACTGCTGCTCGTCATCGGCCAGCTCATACCACCACTCTTGGGTCTCGAGACCGATCCCAGCCGGCCGACGATCGCACCGGTTCTGGTTTGGGTGATGTTCTGGCTGGTTGTCCCATTCGTGGGAGCCGTGGTCGGCAACTGGTACACCGATCTCAACCCCTGGCGCACTCTGGGCCGGGTGCTCCGGATCGGCAGAGGTGAGAGACTCTGGGTTATCGATCGGGTGGGAATCTGGCCGGCCGGCGTCGTATTCGTGGCACTCACCTGGCTGGAATTGGTCAATCCAAACTCCGGGTCACCCACCACATTGGCCACCGCGGCGTTGGTCTACACGCTGTCGATGATGGCCGTCATGGCGACTGCCGGTCGGGAGACGGGCTTGGCGGTCTTTGACCTCTTCACTCCATACAACCGCCTGATCTCTTCTATCTCACCGTTGGGACGTCGGGAGGACGGCCGTCTCATCTGGCGGGGCTGGCTTCGGGCCCTGACTGTGATTCCCGAGTGGAAGGGACTCGCCGCCTTTGTCGTCATCGCCATCGGTACCGTGTCATACGACGGCGCCTCGGCAACCACCTGGTTTCGCTCCATCTTC
>CAZRID010000036.1:0-15085 GCA_964600055.1 uncultured Acidimicrobiaceae bacterium | reverse complement strand
CAGCCCCGGCCGCGGAGTCCGTCCCTGCGCTGACAACCGGCCTCCCGTGGTCGCCGCCCGGCACCACTTCCGGATCGAGCGGGATCGAGGCGATCAAGGGAACCCCGAGATCGTCGGCCAGCTCACGCCCGCCGCCTTCGCCGAACACGTTGTGGACCCGCCCACAGTCACAGGCCAGCCCGGCCATGTTCTCGATCACACCGACGATGGGCATGTGCGACCTGCGCGCCATGTCGGCGACACGGATCGCCACCTTCTGCGCGGCGCGCTGGGGGGTGGTCACCACCACCATCTCGGCCTGGGGCAACATTCGGGTCAATGCCATCTGGATGTCGCCGGTCCCCGGAGGAAGGTCGATGATCAGGTAGTCGAGTTCTCCCCATTCGACCTGCTTGAGGAACTGCTCCAATGCCTTGGAGAGCATGAGCCCTCGCCACATCAGGGCGGTCTCCTCGGTCTCGATGATCAGACCGGTGGATACCAGTCTCACCCCCTGTGCCTCCACTGGGACGATGAGCTTGGTGTCGTTGTCCGCCTCGAGACGATCTTCCACTCCCAGCATGCGCGGGGTGGAGAAGCCCCAGATGTCGGCATCGAGCAGTCCGACCCGGAGCCCGGACGCAGCCATCGCCACGGCGACGTTCACCGAGATCGAGGACTTGCCGACGCCACCCTTGCCCGATCCGATGGCAATCACGCGTGTGGTGGGCGAGACCTGGGTCGGCTCTGCGTTCTCCCGGGCCCTGCTTCTGGCCACGGACATGAGACCGGCGCGTTGTTTCTTGGTCATGGCCGTGGTCCGGACGTCGACACGGTCCACACTGGGCATGGCCTGGACCCGTCGCAGGGTGTCGTTCTCGATCTGATTTCGCATCGGGCACTCGGCGATGGTGAGGGCAAGCCCGATGACGACCGTGGTGCCGTCGATCGTGACGTCGCTGATCATCCCGAGCTCGACGACATTGCCCCCTAGCTCAGGATCCCTGACACCTTCGAGTGTCTTGAGAACATCGTCACGGGTGACCACTTGTACCCCATGGTAATTTGCACTACCCATGTAGTGGGAATGGCCGTAGGGTGAGCCGCGGTTACAATGATCGAGTAGGCGACAGTTTCAGGAAAAAGCGGTTCAGAAATGACACAGATCCTCAGCATCAAATCGAACAAGCCCGAAAAGGTGGTCAACGTGACCGACTTCGCCGTCGAGAAGATCGGCGAGTTGATCGCGGCCGAGGGCGATCCCGATTTGGCGCTCCGCATGGCAGTGCGCCCCGGCGGTTGCAGCGGTTTCTCCTACGAAATGTACTTCGACAGCCAGATCGATGCCTCCGACATCGTCGAGGACTTCGGGTCGGTCAAGGTCGTCGTGGACCCGCAGAGCGCAGAGATGGTCAAGGGATCGACGCTTGACTACAAAGACGGGCTGATGGGCGCGGGGTTCGCAATCGAAAACCCCAACGTCAGCCGCACCTGCGGCTGCGGCAACTCCTTCTCGTAATACTGCCGGCCGACTGTCTTGTTGCCGGCCGACTTCGTCCTCGGCCCACCCTCGTTCAGTTGCTGATTACCAGACAGCCTTGAGTGAGCAGCCTCGGAAGAACAGACGCCGGTCGGCCGGAGCTGCCGCTCCAAGGAGGCCTTGTCGAGGTCGTTTCCTCCCCCGGCGAGCGCAGCGAGCGTTGGGGGAGGTGTGGCCCGCAAGGGCCGGAGGGGGTCTTGGCGGACGTGGCCCGGAGGGCCGGAGGGCTCTCGCCCTGAGCGATTGGATCTCAACCACAGGTACCCTCCGGATTCACCGATGAGGAGCCTTGAATTGCCCAAAACCGTCCCTTCGACGCCATCCGCGCCCAAAGCGATGGGTCCCTATTCCTTTGCGACCGAGGCGGCAGGCCTTGTGTTCCTGAGCGGACAGGTTGCCCTCGACCCCGCTACCGGGGAGCGCCGACCCGACGATGTGGAGATTCAGGCGAGACAGGTGATGGACAACATCGGAGCCATCTTGGGCGACCTGGGGTTGTCGTACGAGGACATAGCGAAGACGACGATCTTCCTGGCGGACATGGCCGATTACCCGAAGGTGAACGAGGTTTACGGCTCATACTTCGGAATCGAGCCACCGGCACGCTCAGCAGTACAGGCCGGAGCCCTGCCCGGTGGGTTTCTCGTCGAGATAGAGGTGGTGGCAGCACGATGAACAAGACCGACATCTTCGGGGCACTTGGACTGACCGATCACAACAGCGGTGTGTTCGCCGGAGCCTGGCTGGACCCCACCGGGGAGCAGATCGAGGTCACCAACCCCACCATCGGCGAGACCCTGGCCACGGTGACCATGGCATCGGCCGACGACTACGACCGCGTCGTCGGCAACTCGGTCGAGACCTTCGAGCGGTGGCGATTGTTGCCTGCACCCAAGCGTGGCCAATACGTGCGCCGACTCGGTGACGCATTGAGGGAGAAGATCGAGCCGCTTGCAGCTCTGGTCACCCTCGAGATGGGGAAAATCCTTCCCGAGGGCATTGGTGAGGTGCAGGAGATGGTGGACATCTGCGACTTCGCTGTCGGATTGTCCCGGCAGCTGTACGGCAGCACCATGGCCTCGGAGCGGCCCAATCATCGCATGTATGAGCACTGGCACCCATTGGGCCCGGTCGGGGTGATCTCGGCATTCAACTTCCCGGTGGCGGTGTGGTCGTGGAACTCGGCGCTTGCCGCGGTTTGCGGCGACACGATCGTATGGAAGCCGTCGGAGCGAACTCCTTTGACCGCCATCGCAGTCACCAAAATCGCCCAGGAGGTTATGGAAGGAAGCGGCTTCGAAGGCGTGTTCAACCTGGTGGTAGGGGACGGGGCGACGATCGGGAGCCGCATGAACCAGGACACCCGTTTGCCGCTCATCTCGGCGACCGGCTCGTGCAACATGGGAAGGATCGTCGGGCCGGCCGTTGCCCAGCGCATGGGCCGCTCGATTCTCGAGTTGGGTGGCAACAATGCCGTCATTGTCATGGACGACGCCGACCTCGATTTGGCGGTTCGGGCAACGCTGTTCTCGGCGGTCGGAACTGCAGGGCAGAGATGCACCAGTCTTCGCCGTCTACTGGTTCACAGGGCGATTGCCGACAAGATGGTGAGCCGGCTCTCCGAGGCCTACAAGCAGGTCAAAATCGGCGACCCGCTTGAGGAGGGCACCCTGATGGGGCCGTTGGTAGGAGAGCGGGCCGTCGAGCAGATGATGAGTGCTCTCGACATCGCTCGGGAGCAGGGTGCGCAGATCGTCACCGGGGGCAACCGCCTCGAAGGCCCCGGTTACTTCGTCGAGCCGACCATTGCCGTGGTCCCCAAGGATGCCTCGGTCACCCAGCAGGAGACCTTTGCCCCCATTTTGTGGGTCATTGAGTTCGACACGCTCGACGAGGCGATCGACATCCAGAACGGGGTGACCCAGGGCCTGTCCTCGGCGATCTTCACCGAGTCGATACGGAATGCGGAGAGATACCTCAGTGCCACCGGCTCGGACTGTGGCATTGCCAACGTCAACATCGGGACTTCAGGCGCTGAGATAGGTGGCGCCTTCGGAGGGGAGAAGGAGACCGGTGGCGGGCGCGAAGCCGGGTCCGACGCCTGGAAGGCCTACATGCGTCGCCAGACTACGACCATCAACTGGGGTGACGACCTGCCGCTGGCTCAGGGCATCGAGTTCGGCTAGTGATCTATCGGGGTGACGGGCCGATAGCGATGAATGGCGCCGACTGGGACAAGCGATATTCGTCGGCCGATCTGCTTTGGTCCGCGACCCCGAATCTGTTCGTTGCGGACCGGCTCCGTCATGCGAGACCCGGCCGGGGTCTCGACCTTGCGGCTGGCGAAGGGCGAAATGCGGTTTGGCTTGCCTCACTCGGATGGAAGATGACAGCGGTCGACTTCTCCGAGGTGGCCATATCGCGCGGTTTGGCGCAGACCGGTGACGTCGACTTCATCGTTGCCGACGTGCTCGAGTGGCAACCTGAGGCTCGCTTCGACCTCATCCTCGTCGCCTATCTGCATCTGCTGCCTGCCGAGTTCGAGAAAGCGATCCGAAGGGCCAGGGAGTGGTTGGAGCCCGGTGGGGAGTTGTTCATGATCGGCCACGATGTGACCAATATCGCCGACGGCTGGGGCGGGCCGCAATACCCGGAGATCCTCTGGGATGTCCCCGACATCCTCGACTGGGTGGAGGGAATGACTGTGATCGAATCCGAGGTGGTCCGCCGGCCGGTCGAGACCGAGGAAGGTCGCAAGTATGCCCGGGACACCCTGGTCAGGGCTCGGGCGTTGCCTCAGCAGGGGTCAGGGTGAACTCGAGGCATCCACTCTCGTCGGCCAACCCGCACAACCGGTAGACGTCGGGGGCGGCATCTGGTGGAAGGCTGACTTCGTAATCCGCCTCCGGCGCCTCCTCGCACGGCGGGTTCGAGGACGGTGGCTGGTGCCAGTCTCCGTTGGCGATGTCGGCCTCCGAATAGGTCTGGCCGCCGATCGCCCAACCGAACAGCCCCCACCGCTCCAGTTGGAGACATACGCCCCCGGTTCGGCTCACGACGCCGCTTGACACCGTTTCGGGCCGGGGACCGGTGAAGGACATGAGAACGATCAAGACCACCGCAGCAACACCGATTCCGATGAGCCTCGATCGTTTCAAGACCCGACAGCCTTCGACCTCAAACGCGTTCCAGGGCTGCTTCGAGGTCGGCGATCAGGTCTTCGACGTCCTCGAGACCCACCGAGAGACGTACCAACCCGTCGGTAATGCCGGCCGCGAGGCGTTCATCACGGGGGACCGCGGCGTGGGTCATCGTGACCGGGTGGGTTATAAGCGACTCGACCGCGCCCAGGTTCTCGGCGAGGCTCCATAGCTCCACAGCGTCCATCAGCTTCTTGCCAGTCTCGACTCCTCCGTGGACCTCGAAGCAGACCATGGCGCCCGAACCGGTCGTCTGCTTGCGAGAAAGGTCGTGTTGGGGGTGATCGGCAAGCCCCGGGTAGTTCACGTAGTCGATCTTGGGATGGCTCTTGAGCCACTCGGCGATGGCGAGTGCATTGGCCGACTGGCGGTCCATGCGCTCGCTGAGGGTCTTCACGCCCTGCAGGGTCAGGAACGCAACCATGGGTGACATCACCAATCCGGCGGCGATTCGGGCGAAAGCGATCCTTTCCTGGAGCTCCTCGCTGTCGACCACCACCACCCCGCCCAGGGTTGCGTTGTGGCCTTCCAGGAACTTGGTTGTCGAGTGGACGACGATGTTCGCTCCCAGGTCGAATGGCTTTTGGAAATAGGGGGTGAGGAACGTGTTGTCGGTGACGTGCAGGGCGCCGGCCTCGCATGAGATCTCCGAAACCGCGGCGAGATCTGTGACTTTGAGGGTTGGGTTGGCCGGTGTTTCGGTGAACACGAGTCGGGTCTCGGGACGAATCGCCGATCTGATGGCGTCGAGGTCGGCGGCGTCGGTGAAGCTGACATCCACGCCGAACTTGGTCAGGAACTGGTCGGCGAAGCGGTAGGTGCCCCCGTAGACAACATCGCCGATCACCACGTGATCGCCGGCCCGCAGAAGACCGAGGAACACCGCCACCGTCGCCGCCATCCCGGAGGCGTACGCGGTGCTGTCATGACCGTCCTCCAGGGCGGTGAGCTTTTCCTCCAGGGCACGAACGGTCGGGTTGCCCGCCCGGCTGTACGAGTAACCCTTGCCCATGTAGTCGTCCACCGAGTCCTGGACAAAGGTGGTCGATTGGTAGATCGGAGTGAGGATCGCCCCGGTGGTGGGGTCGGGGCTGACTCCGGCGTGGACCTGTTTCGTGCGAAAACCCATACCCGCAATTGTGGTCGCTCCGAAAACCTTGTGTGCACCCTCCCACCGTGAGGGTGGGTTCCTGCACACGAGACGTCTGACCGAATTGGCGTGTGCACCCTCCCACCGTGAGGGTGGTGGATTGCACACGATCACGAGGCGAGGGAGCGGACCCGTCCCGTGTCGAGGACGGTCTGGAGGCACTGGTCGGGCTGACGGGTCAACATCTGGTAGCTGAAACGCAGAGTCGCCACCCCGTTTGACGTCGCCAGGTTGTCGCGCAGCCGGTCCCTTTCGAAATCGGCCTTTCGGGTATGCCACCTCCGCCCATCCGCCTCGACGATCAGACGCCACACCGGTATGTAGGCGTCCACTGTCATCGGGACCACCTCTAAGGGAAAAGGGAATTGTCGTGTCACCACAGGTAACCGAGGATGATCCAGGAGCCGGTACAGCAACCGTTCCAGCTCACTGGTCGGCGGCTGGTAGGCATCGGCCGACCGTTCCTCGACGAGTCGACGCAGGACGGGGATGCCTCGCTGGCCCGTCCGCGCCGCCACGGTGGTCATCAGCGACTCCACCTCGATCAGCTTGGACGCCAGACAATCATCGACGAGTTGTTCCAGGGTGTGCGGTCCGATCTCACCGGCGAGGGTGACGACGGTTTCCGCCGGGCTCGTGGCGAGGAACCCCTTCACCCTGGTTGCCTCTATCTCGGCAAAGTGACGGCTTCTGATCACTCGTGCGATCGGTGACCGGGCGTTTCCATCAATAGGCACCATCACCACCGGACGACCCTGGCGGAACCCGGTGAACCCATGGAGGTGAGCGGCCGACGATCCCGATACGAGACTCTCCGGCCGGCTGAGGATGGCAGCGGCCAGCTGGCGCTCCCAACCAGGCGGAGACGAGGCAAGGGCGTAGATCCCCGACGCGAGCCGGATCCAGCCGCCACCCTCGACACGGCGCTCCACCATTCGGTCGGTCAGTCCTGCCCGTCTCGCCTGATCCAACGAAAAAGCGCCGAATTGACGTGCGGCGTACTCATCGAGGCGGCGATCGGGTCCCATCCCGGCACCGTGCCTCGCTTGGACGCTCGGCACAACCCCCTTGTGTCGTGTGCATCGACCCACCGTCATGGTGGTTGGTTGCACACGAGCAGAGCCGCGACCATCCCGTGTGCATCCTCCCACCGTGGTGGTGGGTTCCTGCACGCGAGACCTCTAGCCGAAGCGGTAACCGACGGAGCGGACGGTGGTGATCCACGAGGCGCGCTCCTCGCCGAGCTTGGAGCGGAGCCGGCGGATGTGGACGTCGACGGTGCGGGCCCCTCCGTAGTAGTCGTAGCCCCAAACCTTGGACAGGAGTTGTTCCCGGGACCAGACGCGCACCGGGTTCCCGACCAGGAAGCGGAGCAACTCGTACTCCATGAAGGTGAGGTCGATCGGGACCGAGGCGAGAGTGGATTGGTAGGTGAGCGGGTTGAGCTCAAGGTCCTTGAACACGATCAGATCGTCGTTCGAGGCATCGACTGTGAGACGCTGGACCCTCAGCCTGAGCTCGAGCGGGTCGACCGGTGTGGTGATGAAGTCGGCGATGCCGGCTGTGCTCTCGATCAGGGCCAGCTGATCGAGGGAGACCACCAGAACGATGGGGAGGCCGATCACCTCGATGATGCGCCCCACCTCACGAAGGCGGCGCATCGGCTGGTCCCCGAGCTCGACGAGCAGGATGTCGGCGTCGTTGATCGCACGATCCTCCGGGACCAGCTCGGTGACCTCGACCCGCGTCGCTCCCGCCAGCACCAAGCCGTCCAGGACGCTCTCCGAGCAGATCGTGGGATGGACGGCGACGATCACAGGACGGGCAGGTAGCTTTCCAGCTCGAAACGCGACACGTGGTGCTGGAACCGGTCCCACTCAACGCGCTTGTTGCGAAGGAACCAGTCGAAGAGGTGCTCGCCCAGGGCCTCGGCCACCAACTCCGATTTCTCCATGAGGTCAAGAGCCTCGGACAGGGTCTCGGGAAGACGCTTCGCCCCTGCGGCCGCTCGCTCGGCGGGAGTCATCAGATGCACGTTGGCCGAGATCTCCGGTGGCAACTCGTATCCCTCCCGAATCCCGGCGAGACCGGCGGCGAGTATCACCGAAAGAGTCAGATACGGGTTGCAGGCGGCGTCGGCCGCTCGGTACTCGACCCGGACGCTCGAGGGCTTGTTCTTTTTCACCGTCGGCACCCGGACCAGGGCCGACTGATTGTTTCGGGCCCATGAGATGTAGATCGGGGCGTCAAAACCTTCCACCAGCCGCTTATAGGAGTTGACCCACTGGTTGGTGACCGCCGTCATCTCGGCGGCGTGCCGAAGGATCCCGGCGATGAACGCCTGTCCGATCTTGGAGAGCCCACCAGGGGTGCCCGGCTCGTGGAAGGCGTTGACGTCGTCCTCGAACAGCGAGAGATGCAGATGCATCCCAGACCCGTCGTGCTTCTCGAGCGGCTTTGGCATGAAAGTGGCGTAGATCCCGTGTTTGAGGGCAACTTCCTTGACCGTGAGCCGTGAGGTCATGATGGTGTCGGCCATGGTCAGGGCGTCGGTGTAGCGGGCGATTATCTCGTGCTGGCTCGGAGCCACCTCATGGTGCGAGTGCTCGATCGGGATCCCCATCTGCTCCAGGGCGTTGATCGTGTCTCGCCGGTAGTCCTGGGCGACGTCGAGAGGGGTCATGTCGAAATATCCCCCATGATCCAACACCTCGGGCTCAGGCCCGGAGTCCCTGAAGTAGAAAAACTCGAGCTCCGGGGCCGCATAGAAGGTGTATCCCATCTCCGAAGCGCGCCCCAGGTTGCGCTTGAGGACGATCCTGGGGTCACCCGAGAACGGCTCGCCGTCCGGGGTGGCTATGTCGCAGAACATGCGGGCCACCTGCTGCTCGGTTCGCCAGGGGAGGACTCCGAAAGTCGAGGGGTCGGGCCTGGCCAGCATGTCAGCTTCCTGGATCCGTGCATACCCGTCGATAGCGGACCCGTCGAAGGTCATTCCCTCCTCGAATGCCACTTCGAGCTCGGCAGGGCTTATCGAGACCGACTTCAGAAAACCCTGGACATCGGTGAACCAGAGCCGGATGAACCGAATGCCACGCTCCTCAACGGTGCGAAGGACGTACTCGGCCTGTTTGTTCATCTGCGATTCCCCGTTGGTGTGTTCCGCACATTATGAGACGCCGGTGCCGGGAAGGGAATCGTCAAATGATTCGGGGGCGCCAATGGTGAGTCGGATGGCGATCATCGATGACACCGCAGCCACTCCGACTATTACCGCAAGCGCCGTCGGCAAGCCCCATGCCGTCGCGCCGACACCAATGAGCGCCGGGGCAACCATGAAGCCGAGCCGGGTGCCAACAGTCAAGGCGGCCAGACCTGATCCCTCACCAAAAGAGCGGTGCGACCCCGCAAGTTTGTAGAGAGCGGGGAGGGCTACCGAGATCCCAAGCCCCCAAATCGCAAAGGCAATCAGCGCGGTGGTCGACGCGTTGGTGGTGACCACCACCAACATCGCGACCACCGACACGACCAGTCCGGCGAACAGGGTCGGCACCGAACCGAAGCGGTCGACAACGTGATCGCCTGCCAGCCGCCCGGCGAGCATCCCCCCCGTGAAGAGGATCACGCCCGTCCCGGCCAGGGCGTCGCCGGCGCCGGTGACGTCGATCAGGAAAATGGCGCTCCAATCGAACGGGGCGCCCTCGATGAACACGGCAGTGCCACCGGCCAGCATCAGCCCGACGGCAAGGGTTCCCGATCGCGTGCCGCTCCGGGCCCGAGGTGCCGATTCAGGGATGAGGCGCGCCGCTACCAGTACGGTCGTCAGCCCGACGAGGGCCACGATGACCAATTGCGGACCGAGGCCGATTCCGAGCAAAACCGCCAGCGCACTGGCGCCCGAGCCGACGAGAGTCCCCAGGCTCCACAGGCCGTGAAGCCTGGTCATGATCGACCGGCCCACCCCCTCCTCGACCCTGATCCCGACGGCGTTCATCCCGACATCGGCCTGGGAGTCGACGAAACCCATCAGAGCGAGGACGACTGCCAGAAGGCCGGCGGTCGGTGCAACGGAAATGAAGGGGAGGATCAGGTAGAGGACAACGGCGCCGACGAGGGCCGATTTTCGTGCGCCGAACCGCGTCACCACAACACCGCTGATCGATGATCCGACCAAGGAGCCGAGACCGCCCAGGGCGAGGGTCAGGCCGAGGGCGCGGAGATCGATATCCAGCCGGTCGCGGATCTCGGGGAGACGGGGGAGCCAGCTCCCGACCACCACACCGTTCACGAAGAAAAGCATTGCGGCACCCAGGGTGGCTCGCTTGACGCTGGTCAGACCGGGCCCCGGGTGGGGGTCAGCTCGCCCGGCGACGGGCGGCCAGCCATTTGCGTCTCAGCGACTTGCGCTCCTCTTCGGTGCTACCGCCCCAGATTCCGGCCCTTTGGTTGGTCTCGAGCGCATACTCGAGACACTCCTCGGTGACCGGGCAGGTCATGCAAATCTCTAGGGCGCGTTCCACTCTCAACTCGTCTGCGTCGCCGACGGGGAAGAACAAGGCGTGGTGATAGCCGGCGCAGGCGGCCCGAATCCGCCAGTCGGCCGCAAGCTCGGTTGTCAGCTGGAATGGGCCTGCAGTCACCATCGGAGTTTGGTGGCATCGGCCCTTTTTGCCAAGACGAAGGTTGTTGGCCGCCCTTTCAGATCACATGTCGTCCCGGCCGGGCCTCTCGTCTTCAATCCCGACATCTGTGTCTTCGTCGACCACATCCTCGACCGCATCGTCATGACGCTCATGCGCCCCTGCGGGTGTGGTCGGGCCAATCTCGTCCTCCTCGGTGGACATGGTGCCGGCGGCACCCGCACCGGCAGCGACGCCACCGACCTCCGCGTAAGAATCGCCTACGTCAGGCTCGTCCTCGACCACAACCTCAGCCTCTCGGGTTCGGTTAAAGGCGAGCACCAGCAGGCCAATCAATGCCAGCAGGGCCACCCCGGCTGCGATCTGACTGATGAGGGTGGTGAGAGGATCGGCGGTCAGCCGGACGAAGCCAAAGCCGTCACACGCCCCGCCGTCGCCAACGATGTCGCCGCCGACGATGAACACACCCGTGAGCTCGACACCGGCGACTTGCGATATCTCCTCGACGTAGCTCGAGACTTCTGCGACATCACCTGTGTTTTCCTGATCACCTGAGGTGTTCGGCTCCGGCTCGTCGATGTCGGCGACGGTCACCGGGAATCCGCCAACATCGACGTATATCTCCCACAGGTGGTTCGTGATCGGCTCGGGAGAGATCGCCACCCAGGAAAGACTCCCATTGGGGTCGACCTCGAAGGGGTCCTGACGGCTGGTGTCGGTGACCACCGTGCTGTCGTTGTCCGATGTGGCTTGAACGGTGCATCCACCGTTGAGCTCCCCGCTCTCGTTTACCGAGCTGAGACCGGTTGCCCCATAGGCAATCAGGGCTACGGCCAGCACCAAGGGCACGATGCTCGAAAAGGCTCCGACCCTGTCCCTCCCGGCACCGCCGATGAGGATTCCAATCAGAGCGAAGAGACCGGCCGCGCCGAACAGGAGCAGACGGTCCACGGGCCATATTCCGGCCTGTTGCAGAATTACGGCCACGGCGATCCCGAGGATCAGGCCCAGGAAGAAGCCGCTCCACGGTCTCGCCCCCTTCTTGACCCGCGTCGTCTCAACGGCTTGCTGCTCGTTACTCATGGACTCCTCCTATTCGCACCAAATCTACGCCTCGAAGGGGGTGGTTTACCGACAAGCGATGGTTGTTCTGGTTCAACCGAGATAGCCTTTCGCCATGCCCCGCATCCGCGCGACCTCGATCGACGAGCACAAGACCCTAACCAGGAGGGCCCTGCTCGAGTCGGCCAAGGAGCTCATCGCCGATGCCGGGACCGCCGAGATCCCCCTCGGCGAGATCGCCCTTGCCGCGGGGGTCGGCCGTACCACCCTCTACGACTACTTCACCGACCGTGACGATCTGATCGCCACCCTGGTCGAGGACGAGCTGCCTGGGGTGATCGACGAGCTCATCGCGACCGCCTCACGATCGGGAACTGCCGGGGAGAGGCTCGCAGAGCTAGCCGCGCGCACGGTCGAGTTCGTTTCCAACGACCCGGTTCTCGGCCTCATACTTCACCGTGAGGTGGGGCGCATGGGGCTGGAGGCCCAGCAGAGGATTCGCGCCGCCCACTCAAGTCTGGCCGATGCGATGGTGGGTCTCTACTTCGAAGGCGTTGAGCGTTCAGAGTTCAGGTCGATGCCACCAGACCTGGCGGGTCGGCTGATCCAGGACACGATCATGTCGGCTGCAAAGTCGGTTATCTCGGCTCCGGACCCTCAGGAACGCATTGGGCCTGTGACCCGTCATCTTCGACTTTTTCTGATAGGTGGGCTCGGTTTCGACCGTTAACCAATAGGTAACCCAGACGTGCTATTCAGTCGTGACACAGTGGAAACTTTCAACCCAGATCATTTCCTGAACCGGGAGCTCTCCTGGCTCGAGTTCAACAAGCGCGTCTTGTCCCTGGCAACGAGACCGGATTTCCCGCTGCTCGAGCAGGTCAGGTTCCTGGCGATCTGGGCCTCGAATCTCGACGAGTTCTTCCAGGTGCGGGTGGCCGGCCTCAAAGAGCAGGTCGCTCACGGCGTGGGCTTCACCCCGCCGGACGGGATGACGCCGAACCAGCAGCTGGCGGCAATCCGGCGCGATGTGGAACTCCAATACGAGGCTCTCTCCAAACAGTTCCTGTCCGAGGTGGCGCCTGCGTTGGCCAGTGAGGGGATCGTCTTCAGCGACTATTCGACACTCGATCCCGAAGACCGTGAGTACCTGGATCACCAATTCCGGGAGTTGGTATACCCGGTGCTGACCCCGCTGGCCGTCGACCCGTCTCACCCGTTCCCGTATATCTCCAATCTCTCGCTCAACCTGGCCGTCTTCGTGCGGAATCCGGAAACCGGTTTGGCCAGGTTCGCCCGGGTCAAGGTGCCCCCGATCCTCCCCCGTTTCGTCGTTCTTCCCGACCTGGAGCGCTTCGTGCCTTTGGAGCAGGTGATCGCCTTCCATCTCGACGCTCTCTTCCCGGGCATGGAGGTTATGGGCCATCAGGTTTTCCGGGTGACCCGCAACGCCGACTTCGAGGTCGAGGAAGACGAGGGTGGAGACCTCCTGATGGCCATCGAGTCGGAATTGACCCGACGTCGATTCGGAAGTGTGGTTCGGCTGGAGATCCATCCCGACATGCCCGAGGACGTGCTCGACCTGCTCATGCGGGAGATGGGGGCGACCGAGGACGATGTGTATCGCCTCGATGGCCCGCTCGACCTGGCCGGCCTGATGGGGATCTACGACCTCGAGCGGCCCGAGCTCAAATTCGAGGTGTTCGCCGGAGTGACCCCGGCCCGGCTTGTTGCCGCGCCAGGGGAACTCGTCGACTTCTTCGGGGCGGTGAAGCAGGGCGACATGCTCACCCATCACCCATACGATTCGTTCAGCTCGACCGTCGAGTCCTTCATCGAACGGGCGGCCCGGGACCCGAAGGTACTTGCAATCAAAGTGACCTTGTACCGGACTTCGAGCGACAGCCCGATCATGGGCTCATTGATCAAAGCGGCCGAGATGGGTAAACAGGTTGTGGCTCTCGTCGAGCTGAAAGCACGTTTCGACGAAGAGCGGAACATCGAGTGGGCCCAGCGTCTGGAGGATTCCGGAGTTCATGTGACATATGGGGTGGGTGGGCTCAAGACTCACACCAAGATCGCCCTCGTTGTCCGCCGGGAGGGAGATGGAGTGGTCCGCCATGCCCACATCGGCACCGGCAACTACAACGAGAAGACTGCCCGAATCTACGAAGACGTCGGCATGTTCTCAGCCGATCCGGAGATAGGGTCGGATCTGTCGGATCTGTTCAACTATCTGACCGGCTACTCCCGTCAGACCACCTTTCGGCGTCTGGCTGTTTCACCAAATGGGATTCGAAGCCGGCTGACCGACCTGATCGAGGACGAGGCATCCCGGGCTGACGGCCAGATCACGTTCAAGATGAACTCGTTGGTCGACGCCAGAATGATCCATTCGTTGTACGAGGCTTCTCAGGCGGGAACCCGAGTCGATCTCATCGTGCGCGGGATCTGCTGTCTCCGCCCTGGTGTGGAAGGGCTATCGGAGAACATCCATGTCAGGTCGATCGTTGGGCGTTATCTCGAGCATTCCCGGATCTTTCGATTTGGCGCCCGGGGTCGGACCCGTCACTACTACATCGGTTCCGCAGACCTGATGCCGAGGAACCTCGATCGCAGGGTCGAAGCCCTGGCGCCGATCATCGACCCCGATCTCCAGTTCCGAATCGACGAGATCATCGACGTGCTACTTGCCGACGACAACCTCGCCTGGGAGTTGAGACCGGATGGAAGCTGGGACAGGGTGCCATCCACCACCGGAGTCGACGCCCATGTCGCCCTCCAGGAGCTGGCAAGAGCCCGCGCCACCGCATTGCTCTAGGGCAGTCCAGAACCCCCTCCGGCCCTTGCGGGCCACCTCCCCCTAGGGGGGAAGTACGGCGTAGCCGGGAGGGGGGGATCTGGGCTAGGCGGGAGGCTGTCCCCCTCCGGCCCTGACGGGCCACCTCCCCCTCCGGGGGAGGAAACGTGAGATTCGTTTCTCCCCCCTAGGGGGGAGGGGGTCTCGGGGCGGTTGGAACGTAAAACGTAAAACGTAAAACGTAAAACGTTTACCTCTCGTTCACCTCCGAGCAAACGCACGGTTAACGACGCTCCGTACGTTCATCTCGGGCTGCGGGGCATCCCGCGGCGCCCATGGAGAAGACCTTCACTGAACAAGGAGCACAAGGGATGAAATCCCGAATAACGCGCCTGGTGGGCCTGGTGGCCGTCCTCGCCCTCGTCATCGCCGCATGCGGTGGGAGTGGGGCGGACGACACGACTACGACCACGGGCGGAGACGATGGCGGAGGCGGGCTCACGGGCAGCATCATCGTGTCGGGCTCTTCCACTGTCGAGCCGATCACGGCCCGGGTGGGAGAGGTTTTCGACGGAGCCAACTCCGGGGTGGCCACGTCTGTCGAGGGCCCGGGCACCGGTGACGGGTTCGCCAGATTCTGCGCCGGCGAGACCGACATTTCCGATGCCTCCCGCCCGATCTCGGACGAGGAGATCGCAAACTGCGAGGCAGCCG